>JAGXLK010000678.1 GCA_018334735.1 Planctomycetota bacterium
GCATCAAACGCCTGGGCCGAAAACTTTTCGTTCCGCTTCACACCTTACTCCTTATTTCTATGGCTACGACAAAACTACCGGGATGGCAATCCGCAACATTACTATTCAAGATCCTGGGGATTACCGATCCATATCGGACTCGACCACACGATATTCCCGTCGATCTGCTCCGCGCGGATATAGAAGAAATCACCTTTTTCTCCCCCAATTTCCCAATCGAGTCTGGCCCGTCGCGGACCGTTTGGATCGACAGCATCGACTTGCAGGAAGAACATATGAGGCGATGGTTCTTTGTGGAAACACGCACGTTCCGCCCGCGTCTCCAAATCCAATTTTCTCTCCAATTTTGCCGGCAACTTACTGGCATCGATTTGAAGGATTTCCGAAAGACATGTTTGTCCCAGATGAACGTCTTGCACGGTAAACACAAATTCATCGACAGGTTTATCAGCTTCCAACACAACGCCGCGGTTGATGCCTGAATAACCGTTGGAACGGTAGATGATATCCCCCTCAATTTGTGTTACAGCATCTGTGTGATTGTACTGGTGGATAGCGTTCACCACAGACAGCAAGCTCCCCGGAGCCGAAATGCTTCCGCTTGTCTGAGAATCATCAGTCCGACGCGAGCGAACCGAATCCGTCCAGCAAAAACGGTAAGATCTGCCATCAGGAGACGGGCGATAGGTCCGGCAAATAGCGTTGTTCTTCAACAACTCCACCTTCAACAAGGGAGCCGTCCCGGCAATTTCTACGTTCACCTGCTTCGTTCCGTCGGTCGGCGGCAGGATTTCCCCCATCTTCTTTCCACCAACCTCCAGCTGAAGAAAAATTCGCTGATTGCCCGTCACAGAATAGGTCGATCGGTCTTTGTAAGCGTCCCAGATCCCTTTTCGGGTCAGAGTTTGGGCGTAGGCCCCCGTCAAACCGTTCGTATTTGGATAATGATGTCCGGGATTAGCACTCCCCGTCGAAGTCATGTGGTTGTCTCCCCCACCGTGCACACCCACCAGATGGCCATGTTTTAACCACTGGTGGTAAAATTCCTCAAAAACACCGTGGACGCTGACAATTTCCACGTTCGTCTGATACTCAGGGCGGGCCGGCAGATCAAATTTCCCGGGACCTCCGCATGCGTGAGCGTGCGGAAGCAACAAGAATTCGCCTTGGGAATCCTCAAGTTCTTCCAAATATTCTTCGTAACTACTCAATTCGGGCCGGCTATGAGGCGATCCCGATTTCGCGGCAATCCGCTGCAATTCAGGCCGATTCGAATGGTCCAGATAGTATGAATTCATGTGGCCGGCAAGCGGCCCCAGGCTGCCAGCTTCTGAACCGAGCACCGTCACGAGTTCGTCCCCGTTGTACTGCTCTGCCGCTTCAATCAATTCTTCCCACCCTTTCTGCACCGGAGCCTCTTCCACCTTCAGATGCGAGAGACCGGGTGTAAATGTAAATTCTTGGTGGGGGCAAACGCAGCAGAAATCGAGACAGGATGTCGAAATCGCATATTCGTAATTCGCCGCGGGACGCCCCCGCCCATCGGCAAAGTACGCGTGTTGATGCCAGTCACCCCAGTAGATTTTGTTCTCCCACGCTTCGCGCGCAACGACGGGGTTGCTGACCCCTTCGAGGTCTTCGCGTCCATCTGCCACAGCGGACAGGTAAAAAACACCCTCCGAGTCGATCCGGCAGTCAGCGATTCTGTGCTGTCGCCATTCTGTATCGAATACGGCTTTCCCGCTCGTGAAATCGCCGTCGGGTTCCTGCGCTGAGACCCGGAGCTGCAGGTTTTCGCCGGCATCGCCGCACTTGTTCCGCCGGGCGTCACAAACGACAACTTTGCAGTCAAACGACTCCCCAACAGCCACGCACGTCGGCGCGACGACCCTCAGAAACTCAGCCTCGCCTCCGATCACCGTGTAGAAAGCATCGCCGAGGTAACCGACCAACTCATCGTCGCCCTGCAAAATGGCGAAACGGACGTTGAAAAGCGTCTCTTCATACGTTTGCATGCGAACATTGTCGACCTGGAAATCTACGCGGTCCCCTCCTTCGGCCCCCTGGGGCAGTTCGACTCCAATGTAACGGCGGTAGGGGAAAAAAGTGCCCTCCCCGTGCACCTTTGCGCCCGGGAGGGAAAAGGCTTCTATCGTGCAGTCGGATGAATCAGCAGAAAAATATCCGGGAGCGTCCGGGGTATCGCACTGAGCGCGTTGAATATCCGAGACAAAATGCGTCCATCCTTCGAGTCTGGCACCTGCAGGAAGCGGTTTTTTTAGATTCACCGTAATATCCAACGAACACGTCTGATCGGCAACCAGTTTATCACTGCCGTTGACAGTAACATCCCCCCAGACAAGGAGCGAATCGGACAGATGGGCTGAGACTCGGTGTTCCATGGTATTTTTTCTATGTCAGGGGAACGAGATATTCATTCAGACGTGCTTCCAGCGGCGGCCAAAAGGCCTTCAGCTTAACGCGCGCTGTTCCTTTGCACAAGCAGAGGGCAGAATTCGTAATTCATCCCTGTTTTGGGAAGTAAAGATGCAAATGAAAACATGGTGGGCTGAAGACCGACCACAATCTGCCCTCGAGTATGGCCCCTACACCTGTTCCCGTTTTTGGCCCAACAACGATCCTCCTTCACTGCAGGGCTACGGCGCACTTCCGAATTGCCGCGGCGGGTATGCCCCCTCGAAATGACACGTGAACGCAAACGGCTATAATTCGGGGAACGGGATGCGGTTGCGGGGAGGAGGGACGGAAGGGATTAAGGAACGAAAGGGACTCGGGGTTCCTTGTCGCCTCCCCTGACATTACACATGAGCGGGCTGGACTTCAGAGCCGC
>JAGXLK010000679.1 GCA_018334735.1 Planctomycetota bacterium
CGTAGGGAGCAATTCTGCCGGGCCATTTCTTCGTTGCGGCTTCGCAGGGACCCGGCTGGGTCACCTTTGGCGCCGCGCCTCGAACTGACCTCGGCAGAACTGCTCTGAACCGGTAAAATCAAGTGTCGGGGACCACTAGCCCGGGCCATCCGCCGTGCAGACCCAGAGCGTGCGGCCGGAACCGAAAAATATCTGGTTGACGGCGGGTCTTTTTTGCGCTATTGTATACAATATAATACAATCATTAAGCGTATAACAATGTATAATATAGCAAATAAACGTTCGATCACAGCCAGGGACGGAGGACCTAATATGGTATCCCAAGGTGAGCTTATCGATACCCAAAGCGCGGCGGGTTTTCTGGGTTTGCATGAAGAAACTCTGAGACGATTTGCACGCGAGGGAAAAGTGCCGTCATATAAAGCCGGGCGATCCTGGCGCTTCGACCGGGAAGAGCTGCGCTGCTGGGCCCGCGAGCAATCCATGGTCATGCTCCAGCGGGAGATTTTGGTTGTGGATGATGATCCAGATATAAGGGGATTTCTTACGGAGCTTCTGGAAGATGCGGGGTATCGAGTGGTGTGCGCCCGGACAGCCCGAGAGGCGGTCGAAGTGCTCGAACGGGAAACACCAGATGCCATCATTCTGGATTTGAAGCTTCCTGATATGCCGGGACCGAAAGTTATGGAAGAGGCGGATAGACTTGACAAAAATTTGCCCGTCGTCATCCATACCGGCTATCCGGACAGCGAGCTCATGGCGAAGGCTCTGGAACATTCGCCGGTGACGGTGGTCTCAAAACCGGCCTCGAAAAAACAGTTGTTGCGTGCTGTCAAAACAGCTTTAGGCAATGGTGAATAGAATGTCCGCGCTGTTGTAGGCCTTATTAACTGTTTATTAAGACAATGAAAAACCAGCTCAACCGGCTCAGTATTCTGTTTATTGCGGATTCAGAGGAGGATGTGCGTCGGATCATGGGCGAATTGGCCGGCGCGGACCGTGAGATCGACGGGGGATGTGTGGAGAATCCAGAAAAACTGGATGCAGCCCTCCGGGAAAAGGGTTGGGATATCGCTTTGTTTGATGCTTCGATGGCTGGCTTAGACGTGCAGGCGGCGCTCCAAAAGGTTCGAAATGCCGACCGAAAGTTGCCCTTTATTGTTGAAACGAAACCAGTGGGTGAAGCACAGACGGCGGACTGGATGCGGGCGGGGGTGTCCGATGTCGTTGTCAGGGGGGATTCAGAACGCCTGGTTGAAGCCGTGAAACGTGAGGCGCAATCGGCGGGCACAGACCACGGTGATAATGCGCTTCCCGACCGGTTTGAACGGACTGTCAAAGAAGCCCCGTTCCCGATTATGGTTCACGCGGAAGACGGGGAAGTGGTGACGATTAACAAAGCCTGGACGGATATGACGGGATACGAACCGGATGAAATAGCACAGGATCTGGGATTCGCTCGGGGCAAAGCCCTCACGGATGATGCTCTACGCGAAAGCAAAGGACGCATGGATGCTCTGGTCAACAGTCTACCGGGGATGGCCTACCGATGTTACAACGAGCCCGGATGGTCGATGGAGTTTTGCAGCGATGCCGCGGCGGAAATCACGGGTTACGAGGCCACGGAACTGATGTTGGGAGGTGAGGTGCTTTATGGGGACCTCATACATCCTGATGACCGTGAGCGGGTTTGGAATTGTGTGCAGGAAGCCGTCCAGGAAGATCGAAAGTTCGAACTCGAATATCGGATTATTGGTCGGGACGGGAACGAAAGATGGGTGTGGGAACAGGGCTGCGCTGTCAGTCCGGCCGGGGAAGAACCGGTGTTTCTCGAGGGTATTATTACGGACATAACGGAACGGAAACAGGTCACTGCGGAAAAGGAAAGACTCCTTCAGGCGGTTGAGATGGCACAGGAGGCAGTGATCATGACGGATGCCGAAGGGCGAATAAAATATGCCAATGCGGCGGCGGCCGAGATGCAGGGGTACAAACGGAACGACATGATCGGGCTCCACGTTTCGGAGTTCAATGCGAGTGAAGAACCACACGGTGTTACAAGTGAAATAATGGGAACAGTTCGGCAAGAAGGCTCCTGGGAGGGAGAAATCCGGAATGAGCGACCGGACGGAACGGAAATTGTCACGTATGCGAGTGTCAGCGCTGTCCGAGACAGCGACGGGAGAATTGTCAACTATATTTCAACGAAGAACGAGATAACCGAACGGAAGCGTGCAGAGCATAAGATGCGGATTCAAAGCCGGGCGATCGAATCATCAATCAACGGAATCACGATGATCGATGCTCAGGGGAAAGTAATCCTCGCGAATCCCGCCACGCTGAAGATGTGGGGGTACGAAGACCGTGACGAGGTCATAGGGCACATGGCGTCGGAATTCTGGGAGAATCCCGAGAACGCTCGCGCGGCCCATCGTCAGACCCGTCAAAACGCGGAGTGGTCGGGGGAACTCGTTGCTGAACGGAAAGATGGATCCACGTTCCCCGTTCAAGTATCGATGTCTCTTGTCCGGGATGAAGATACGGACTCGGTGTATGTGATCGGGGTTTTTCTCGATTTGACGGAACGCAAGAAAGCCGAGGAACAGGTGCAGGAACTGGCGAGTTTTCAGGAAACGGTCATTAACGGCGCGAATGTCTGGATCGAAGTGCTGGATATGCACGGCGACGTGATCCTCTGGAACGACGCGGCTGAGGATATCACCGGGTACTCCCGCGAGGAAGTGCAAGGGAAGGGAAAAATTTGGGAATGGCTTTATCCAGATCCCGACTACCGGGCCGAAATCGTCGAGCGAGCCCAGGAGGTGGCCCAGGACGAAATGGACGTAGT
>JAGXLK010000680.1 GCA_018334735.1 Planctomycetota bacterium
TCTACGGAAGAGACGAGCCTTCGGAGGAATTGCTGACCTCGTGTTACCGGAAAGCACTTCAACTGGCCGAGGAAAACGGGATCGGCTCGGTAGCTTTCCCGGCCATATCCACCGGGGCCTTCGGATATCCCATGGAGGAGGCGGGGCGCATCGCAATCAGGACCGTCTTCGATGCGCTGCCAGAACTCCGTTCTGTGGAACGCATCCGCTTTGTGCTGTTCAGTGAGAGGGCTCGACGTATTCACGAGAACGTCCTGGAGGAAATGACCGGAGAAGGAACGGGCGATCGGTGATCAGTGACAAACAAAGAAGGGGCTGCGGGCATAGTCTCAGACCGAACGGAGGATTGCATGATTGACTTTACAGGCACATACACCGATGAATACGAACTCACCATGGCGCAGGTGTACTTCCAAAAGGGGTATGGGCAGGAGCGAGCGGTCTTCGACTACTTTTTCCGCAGTTTGCCATTCGAAGGCGGCTACGCCATCTTCGCCGGTCTGGAAAATCTGCTGGCAGTCCTTGAAGGCCTTTGTTTCGACGGGG
This sequence comes from Planctomycetota bacterium, assembly GCA_018334735.1. The sequence continues at coordinate 547 of JAGXLK010000680.1, forward strand.
AGGACATCGACTATCTAACCGGACAGGGATACAGTGAGGAGTTCCTGAGCTATCTCGAAGAGTTCCGCTTCCGGGGGGATGTCTACAGTTCCCGGGAGGGGGACATTGTTTTCCCGACCCGACCGGTATTGAGCGTGGAAGCGGGCCTGATCGAGGCGCAGATTATCGAGACGCTGTTGCTGAACATCCTCAATTTCCAGACGCTTATCGCCACGAAGGCGAGCAGGATGCGGTTGGTGGCAGGGGAGGACCGCAAACTGGTGGATTTTGGGCTGCGTCGCGCGCACGGTCCGGCCGGCTACTACGCCAGCCGCGCCGCGATCATCGGAGGGTTTGAGAGCACCAGCAACGTGCGAGCAGGACGTGATTTTGGCATGTCCATCGCCGGCACCATGGCCCATTCGTTCGTGCAGCGCTACGACGATGAGCTGACGGCATTCCGGGATTTCGCCGAAAGCGAGCCGGAGAACTGCGTTTTGCTGGTGGACACCTACGATACGCTCAACAGCGGCCTCCCCAATGCCATCAAAGTCGGAAAAGAAATGGCCGAACGGGGAGAGCGGTTGCTCGGTATCCGGCTCGATAGCGGCGATCTGGCCTACCTGGCCAGAGAAACGCGGAAGATGCTGGACGAGGCCGGGCTGGACTACGTGAAAATTGCGGCGTCCAATCAGCTCGATGAATACGTGATCGAAAGCCTGCTGCAGCAGGACGCGCCGATTGATCTCTTCGGCGTGGGCACGCGCCTGGTGACCGGCCCGCCCGACGCCGCACTGGACGGCGTCTACAAACTTGCGTTCGCCAATGATAGACCCCGCATCAAGCTCTCCGAGACGACGGAGAAGGTCAGCCTGCCCCACCTGAAGCAGGTTTTCCGGATTCTGAACGGCGACGGAAGCTTTTTCGGCGCGGACGCGGTGGCGCTTGCCGACGAAACAGACGTCGAGAAGATGCACCACCCGTCCGATCCCCTGAAATCGCTTTCTCTCGCCGGACATGAGAAGGAACCGCTGCTGCATCAGGTGATGAAAGACGGCGAGCGGACCGCCGATCGGAAGTCACTGGAAGAGATCGCCGACTACTCGAAGAAGCGCCTGGGGCAACTTCCGTCCGACTACAAACGCTTTACGAATCCGCACATCTACAAAGTGGGTCTGAGTGAACGGCTCAAAGAGGAACGGGACCGCCTGGTGGAAGCCCACCGGGAGGAACTGAAACAATGAAGACGTTCCCTCGCCGGGTATCAGATGATCGCCCCCCACCTCAAGCAAATTCCTGACCGGGGCACTCAGAATTCCCTTCGACGGCCCAGATAGAGTGGGAGGGGCGGAGGTAATCGACGACGACTCCTTTCCGACATTCGCGCTGTGCACGGCATTGCGCTGGACCTACAGGCTGACGGGTTGAGCGTATCAATCGTGTGCAGGCCGTCAGCGTGTACCGTGGCTTGCCGCGGCAGGCATCACAGATATCTTCAAGCCTGGCCCGAATGTGGTCATCGTCGGCTCGCTGCACATCCCCGACCGGGTTCAGGCAGACCTGAAGGGCGATGTCGTCCATCCTGCCGCAACACGAATCTCGTGGCATTGCCAAAGGCACTTTCCCCAACCCGAAGTGTTCAAAATGAAGGTTCCGGAAGCCCGGGACCCTGCTCTCATGGCGAATCCTGGCCGTCAACCTTTTTCCGATAAAAGGAGGCCGAGGGGCCGCCTGCGCTGAATAACATAGCAAACCTTGTGACAAGCGTCCCCAGCAGGAGATAGCCCAGAACCACCTGAAGAGATAACAAGAATTGTCCGACGGCGCTCGAAGGTGCCGCATACACGTCACCGAAGCCCAGGGTGGTCATCGTGACAATAGAGAAGTACAGAGAGTATCCAAAACCGAGACGCTGACCGGGTTGTTCAGCCCAAATAGCAACGACAGATTCCGGCAAGAGGGTGTAGGCGACAGCAAAACCCATGGCCAGAACAGTGAAAGATATCAGGACTCGCCAGGTAGAACGCCCATAGTCACACATCAGCCAGAAGAGCCACGCCCCCGGCGCCAAACACGGATGGTTTCGGTACCACTCCTGCCACCTTGTTTGCACGGACTTGACCGGCAGCGCACATTTGGTATAATGGCCAAATAGGAGGTTCGATCATGGCCATCGACGAGGCAAAGAAGAAACTGTTTGAGAGGCGGGCCCGGATCATCAAGGCTCTGGCGCATCCGAGCCGCCTGATGATGGTAGATGAGCTTTCCCGCGGTGAGCGGTGCGTCTGCAAGCTGACCGAAATGGTCGGGGCTGACATCTC
>JAGXLK010000681.1 GCA_018334735.1 Planctomycetota bacterium
GTATCTGCGTGGATCCTGTAATTCGATAGAGGCTCTGGATGATTTTCGCCCCATCGGGACTGACGGCGAGTCCTCCCATCACAGCCGAGCGTGGAAAACTCGCCGCACCGACCTGTTCGGCGTCCTCGGGGTATTCCGCGATGGCCTTCGCTCTGTCAAACATCCACATCCTGTTGCCTTCGTAGTCCAGCGCAACCAGGGCCGTTTTTCCGCGGACCAGTATCTGTTCCTGCCGGGTATTGATACGGATTGGGACCTGGGTTCGCAGGGCGCCTTCGGTATACGCCATGTGGTAATTGGGCCATTCCGTGGATGCAAATTTTTTCATCACGTCACCGTTTTCGCCGTTAAGCAGAAAGACGTGGAACCCCCGGCTCGTCGCCGCCACGACCCGGCGGGCGCCCTTTTTCACTTCCTCCTCTTCGGTTTTTTCCGCGTCGTCATCATCGTCGTAACCCGCGTCCGGTTTGACTTCTTCGACCTCTTCCCATGCCGGAGCCACCTCTTCTGCTTCCTCCTCCTCAGTTTCACGAATCCCCTGATCGTACCACCGGGCAAAGTAGACATCGTGTTCAGGCAAGAATTTCCGCCACAAGAGATCCCCATCTCGCGAGAAACAGAACAGGTTGTAGCCATAGCCGAATGTGCCGACCAGAATTCGACCGGAGACGGGGTCAACGTCAATCGTTCTCACCAGGTCTTCGCCCCAGATACCTCGGCGAAAACTCGACGGAGCCCAATCCTGCACATCCGGTCCGGCCAGTTTGGCCTCGGTGGCGCCGGATGCTTCGACAAGTTTGGGGCGTACGGGCACAGGCTCATCGGCATCGACTGACAGCAGTTTTTCGACCCCACGTTTCAACCCGCTTTCGTCTCTGGAAAGGACATACAGCGTATCGTGCTCGTTCGAGAAGGCCCGTCGCACGTGTCCGATGACGGCGCGTCCCTGTCCGGGGAAATTCGCCGTAAGCGGCTCCGGCACCGTGCCGCGTCCAATCAACGCCTCGACAAGCCGGTTCTCATATCGTCGGCCGAGTACGATGAGTGGTGCGTCCACAAACAGTCCCGGCGCCACGACCGTCCCCCGCCACATCCGGGTGCCATCGGGGATTGGATTCTCCCGGTCCCAGGGCCCGGCCGTACGTAAGAGCTCTTTGACGGGTTTTATTTCCGCTTCGATACCTTCCTTTTTCAAACGGTCGCCCAGTTCCCGGGCCACCGGCAGGAGCCATTCCTGCGAATCTGAACGGGCGATGATAACTTTTGTATTATTTCTCAGGAACCTTTCAATTTTTTTGCCATCGTGCACGAAAACTGTCGTTCCATCGTATTTTCCACCCGGAAATTTTCCCCGTCCGACTTTAACCTTGATCCGGGCTACCGCTCCCCCGATCAGTTCCCGGACACTGAGCGTGTAATTGCCCGGCGTGACGTTAACAGGCATGGTATACGTTCCGGAATATTCGGGTTTTGCAACCCGGTAGACCTGGTAGAGGGTTTTGCCGAGTGGATGTTGAATTTTGACCTCGACCGGGAAACCCGCGTTTATGGGACGTCCCTTATTGTCGGTCACAGTTGCCCGGTATTGAATCGTTTCGCCGGCCGAAATCTCGGGGCTGGCCTTCAGGTGAACTCCTCCAATTTCACGCGGCAGGAAGGCGTAGATTTTGCCCGGGTAGTACCGGAAATCCGGTTCAAGTTCCATCCAATCGTCTTCCGTCTTGACCTCAATCGGCCGCATCTCCAACACGTCGTAACACGCGGGATTCTTTTCCGGAAATTTCACCCTCGGCCGATCAGGGGCCTGATAAAGCGTTTTGTAGAGGCCGTCGAAGCGGGTGTATGCAAAATTCGCCATGACCATATACTGCCCGCGGCCGCATTTCAGCCAATCCGGCCCAACGTGCACCGGAAGTTCCTCGGCCGCGGGGGCTTTTTCGACAATTCCGGCTGGTTCGATATGTTTGGAAAGGAACTCACCGACCAGCTTTGTGGTCTTCTCGCTGCGGTTCCACACCATCTCCGTCTCAAAATCCACATACCGCGGGAACGCACCACCGAGTTTATCGTCATATTCGTCGAGCGGCGAATTCAGTTTTGTGATACCGTCCACGGGCAGCTTACTTGCGCGCTCGGTGGCGACGATTTTTCCGGCGTTCACGAGCCGTTTCAGAGCGTTCTGGATTTCCGGGGGGCATTCGCCGGCCAGTTCCCAACCGGGCGCAAATATCACATCGTATTCCATCCCCTCCCCTTCAATAATATCCGAGTCATAAAGAAAATCCGCCGGGTAGCCGGCCCGCATACACCCGACCCACAGGCCTTCGCAGGCATCACTTAATTTCAGCGATTTGCGCTGCCTGAGATGCGCCGCCGTGCGGGAGTAATAGATCCCGACCTTTTTATAACCCCTTTCGCAGGCCATGAAGAAATCGCCGTATGGCTGGCAGAGCTCCCGGGCGATGGTCCGGATGGTATCCCGGTTATCGAGCTGATTGGGACTCTCCGGGTCAAACCCGATTGTGAAATAACTGAATCCCTCAATTTTTTGAGAGAGCCCAAAAAAAACCTCCCGAAGCAGATGTCGTCCGTAAATTCCCGGGCCGTGAAAACAGTGCAGTTGCGTCCAGACCGGGATATTTTTACGGATCCGCAGGACGTCCGCCTGCATCGGCGCGAAAACGGGCCGATCACCGAATCCGCCGTCCTTGTACATCATGCAGGAGGCGATATTCAGCGGGCCAAAAACGTTCTCAGAAGGCCCATTGTGCGCGATATTCGATCCGTTGCCGCCCCCAAATCTCTGGAGTGTAAAGGTCCTGCCCTCGGGCATTACGTCTTTGATG
>JAGXLK010000682.1 GCA_018334735.1 Planctomycetota bacterium
CTAACGTCATTTTCAGGGCCTTCGAACACGGCCTGCACTCTGCCATCGGCCAGGTTGCGAACATAACCTTCAAGTCCCTTGGCCTGTGCCACTTTACGGGTGCTGCTTCGGAAAAATACGCCCTGCACTCGGCCACTGACGAAAAGTCCAGCTCGACTTTCAGGGACGTTTCCTGTGGATTCTGACATGGTGTCCTATCCTGTAAGCTTCACTATGTAAGATTGGTAGCACCAAAGGTGCGGAGCTTATTTGTGAACAGGGCTGGAGATACGGCTTTTGTTAGAGGCCCATTTTGGGCGGATGGGCGTGGTGTATGTGAGGGCGAGGCTTTGGTTTTTTGCCGACCGAACAACGCCATGGGTGAAGACCGCGGCGTAGCCGGTTAGAAATTACTTCCCACGGTGTATCTTTATATTTTTCAGTGACGAACTGGATATTATCCCGTGCAGCTTCAAATTCCTGTTTTGCCCGGTCGGGTCCCACGAAATCACTGGGGGCTTTCCCTTTATGGACGACCAGACGCTGACGGCCCTGGAGTGTGTGGCCAACTTCATCCCATTTGGCAGATACTACTTCATAGTACTGCCCAAGCATAAAACGCATTCTGTAGAGTTCTGCCAGCGTCACCATTGCGTGGGCTTCCCACCGCCCAAAGTTGTTCGCGACTGGTTTGGCATTGTTGAGCGCGTCCCGTAGCGTGCGAATTCGTTGCGCACAATAATCCCGCCCTTGACGTGCCGTTTTCATCACTTTGCTAACTTCTTTGGGGTTGTCGAGGTGATGATCCAGATGATATTTGCTCAATTCCAGCCATATTGCATGGAGAAGGCGGCGCAAATGGCTTTGTTTCATGCGGTTTTGGTAACGCGGTACGGAACAGATGTCGGGCTTGAATTTTCCGTAAAGCTTTTTCTGATCGTAGTTTGATTCGCTTTTCAACAGGAAATAAATACCATTTGTAGCCAATGCCAGGCGGTTCAGAGTGTACATTCCAAACCCCGAGGGGATATTACTGATACTTCCGCCCCAGTGGCGCCAGTGATGCCAACTTTTCGTCCACCACAGCTCAGGAGCCGGGCATTCCGGACCTCCATCAGTCCATCCGTCGAGTTTGATATCTTCGATTTTTCTATCGGTGGCCTGAGCATATGCTTTCCATTGAGCCAGATCTTTACCTCGCATATTTGTGATGGGGATGGAGACGCGCTTTTTCTGAGCGCAAAAGGTGCTTTCGTATCCGAACACGAAGAATCGTGCCTTTACCCGACGCATACGATTAATCAAGCGCTCAAGATTCTTCGGGTTGTTCAGGAGATCATCGCTGGCTTCGTCGGTCATCGTTGCTATGAGGATATTTTTGAATGAACTACTTTCATAACGGTTCAGCAACACCTCCATTGCTTGGCCCAGATTCTCCTGTCCCGTCGGGTCTGATTGAACGTTTTTCAGCGCGTTTTTGATATAGTGGAGGTTGCTTGAGGGCTTGCACTCGAATTGAGGTCTGGCCCCATAGCTCATCACCACCCAGCGGCCACGCGCCCGTATACTTTTCGGCAGGTATTTGTCAATTTCACTGAAATAGTGGTTCATACGTTCGATCACGCGTGGGAGATCGCCGTAGAGAATGCTGGGAGAGCGGTCTATTGCCAGAACTACCAGAGTTTCGCCGCGGCGAATGGAGTTGATAGTGATAACGGCAAACTGGTCAACAGCACCTTTCACGCCCGCGCCTCCGTCGCCGGTCACGAGTCCCCCCACGCCCGTTCCGTCTCGTCCGGACCACTGTCCCCCAGAACCTTTTCCAATGGGCGCCTGAAAACCAATAGTCTCCAGGTTCGCCACATCCATTTTTACAGTGCTATCACTGGCGGTTTGGTAATCCTCCGTCGAAGCCCCTGCACCGGCTTTCGTGCTCGCGCCCGCTTTCTCAAGCGTGGTCAAATCTTCCTCTTTTCGCGGAACCCGGTGCTGGACTTTATCAATCTTGACTTCTTCAAGCGAGAGGCTGATTTCTCGCTGGACATTTGGCGGTTTTTTGGCTGTGAAAAAGGCGAGGATTCCGAGAACAACGATGTGGGCGAACAAACTCATACAGAGGAAAGGACTGTTTTTAAGAAATTCCGCGACCGGATCAGTCGCTTTTTGGAGAGCGTTTAATGTTGAGGCGCCGTTTCCTTCTTCAACCAGATCACCGGAATCCGTTTCAGTCGACATGTCGTTTCTCCTTCGCGCACGCAACATCGTATCGGCAAGTGCCTGGTTTGACGTTGCAGAAAATACCGAATCAACAATTTTGCATTTCCAACATGCAGTTTACAAGCGGACCGGAAAAATGTCAAGAATTTCAAGGGGGCTCCATTTCGCAGGATCGGATGCTAAATATGCCATTAGCGGTACAAATCGTTTGAAACAACTCTCTCCTCATGCTATAGAGTCTGCGCTGATGCTTGCAGGGGGTTCTGGTTTTGATTCAAAACTCAATATCCATATCCGGGCGTGCCGGAGTGGCGCGTCGGGGCTGGCTGGGGATATTGTCAATCACGCAACGCCACGGGTGCAGAGCTCTCTGGAGACGTTTGCCGACAACCTCCCACGGCGTATTTTCGTGATTTTCAATGAGAAGCGTAATGGCGCTTTTTGCTTTTTCAAATTGACGGTGAGCAACCTGAGGTCCCACAAAATCTCGGGATCTTTTACTACCCACAATCAGTACCCTTTTGCCCCGGGGAAGCTTTTCGCCCATGGTTTCCCATTTGTTGAGCAGCACATCGTGATACTGCCCCAGCATGAAACGGAAACGCCTGAGCTCAGCAATTGTGGCATCAGTGTGAGCCTGCCAGC
>JAGXLK010000683.1 GCA_018334735.1 Planctomycetota bacterium
CGGGAGATCTTCACCACTATTGCCCGAAAATTCCATTCCGAACTGTCGGCAGCCTCCCGCCGTATCAGCATGAAAAAAGGCCGCTGAACACCCACGCCGTCCGCTGCCATATTGACAGGCATCTGCAATGGCAGGCCTTTGTTCTGTCGGATTGACAGTAGCTCCAGCGTCCCGGAACCGAGCACACGGGCGGAAACGACAATGTTCAGATGCTTTCAGCAAAACCAGGTCACGGTATCGGTGGGTTTCGGAGTCGCAGGCACCGAAGGAGATCCGAATTTAAATTTATTGGCACAGAGTTTGCACCTATAATTTGGTTCCAGCGTTGCGGAATAAGTGTGTTTTCAAAACTTTTCGCATCCACTTGAAATCTTGGAGGATTACGAGGATGCCAGCGAAGCAACTAGTTTATGAACGGCAGGCCCGCGAGAAAATACTGGAGGGAGTCCAGAAACTTGCCCGGGCCGTGAAGTCGACGCTTGGTCCGCGCGGCCGTACCGCCGTGCTTGATAAGAGTTACGGAAGCCCGAAAGTCACAAAAGACGGGGTTACTGTTGCGGAAGATATCGAATTGACCGATAAAGAAGAGAATCTTGGAGCGCGTCTCACCCGAGAAGCAGCATCCAAGACGGGCGATGATGCGGGAGACGGCACCACAACGGCAACCGTGCTCGCCGAAGCCATCGCCACAGAAGGCATGAAACGGGTGGTCAGCGGCATTGACCCCATGTCGTTGCGCCGTGGCCTGCAGAAAGCGGCTGACGCCGTCGTCGAAGAACTCAAGCAACAAAGCAAACCCGTCGGCGACAGCGATGATATTCAGGCTATTGCCAGTATCGCGGCCAATAACAACGCCGAAATTGGTCAGATGATCGCCGATGCCATGGACCAGGTCGGTCGAACCGGAGTCGTAACCGTCGAAGAAGGACGGGCCCTCGACAGCTATGTCGATGTCGTGGAAGGTATGCAGTTCAATAGGGGCTACCTTTCACCTCAGTTCATAACCGACGAGGACAGGATGGAATGCGTCCTTGAAGACTGTCTGGTGCTGGTATTTGAGGAAAAACTCAGCTCGGCTTCCGGGCTTGTCGAATTCCTCGAACGACTCAGCCAACAGGACAAACCAGTTTTGATCATCAGTGAAGACGTTGAAGATGAAGCCCTCGCCACTCTCGTGGTGAATAAAATGCGCGGTGTGGTCGATTGCTGTGCGGTCAAAGCCCCGGGATATGGCGATCGCCGGAAGTCGATAATGGAAGATATCGCCATCTTAACGGGCGCTCGTCCTATTTTTGAATCATTGGGGATTAAAATTGAAAACGTGGACATCAACGATCTCGGGCGGGCGGAAAAGGTCACCGTTACCGACGACGATACCATTATTGTCGGTGGGGCTGGCTCGGAATCCGAAATTGAAGCCCGCTGCACACAGATCGAACGCGAAATCGAGCAAACTACAAGCGATTATGATGGCGAGAAACTCGAGGAAAGATTGGCAAAACTCGGAGGCGGAGTTGCCCAGATTAACGTGGGCGCCGTGAGTGAAGCCGAGATGAAAGAAAAGAAAGCTCGTGTTGAAGATGCGCTTAACGCTACCCAGGCCGCAGCAGAAGAAGGCATCCTGCCCGGCGGTGGTGTTGCGCTACTGAGAGCATCCTCTGTCCTGGAAAACCTTGAGTTGCCCGGCGAAGAATCGGCCGCTATCGAAGTTCTGAAGAAGGCTCTGGCCGCACCGGCCAGCTCGATAGCCAGCAACGCCGGAGAAGAAGGCGAGGTCGTCGTCCAAAAAATTCTTGCAGAAGACAATTATTCTTTTGGCTTTGATGCCCAAAAAATGGAGTTTTGCGACCTTGTAAAATCCGGAGTAATTGACGCGACAAAAGTCATCCGCTCCGCTCTTCAGAACGCCGTCAGTGTGGCTGGCGTTTTGCTCACTACCGAGTGTCTTATCACCGAATTGCCCGGAAAAGAAGAAGAGATGCCTGGCGGTCCTGGCGGTCCTGGCGGTGCTCCCGGCATGGGCGGAGCTGCTCCTGGCGGCATGGGTGGCATGGGTGGCATGGGCGGCATGGGCGGCATGGGTGGTATGGGCGGTATGGGCGGAGGTATGCCCGGCATGTAAAGGTAATGCCAAATCACCCAAAGGCCGGGCCGAAGCCCGGCCCTCCAAATCATCTTAAAAAAATATTTCCTTACGGAGGTCTTTAAAACAAATGGCTAAAAAGCAAGACATTCAGATCAGGCCCCTGGACGATCGAGTGGTTGTGGAACCGATTGAGAGCGAAGACAAAACAGCTGGAGGAATATTCCTTCCCGATTCGGCAAAGGAGAAATCGCAAAAAGGCAAGATTATCGCTGCCGGACCGGGACAACTGCTCGAGGACGGAGAACGGGCCGGAATGAACGTTTCGGTTGGAGATATCGTGATCTTTGGAAAGTTCAGCGGAACCGATGTACAGGTTGGTGAGAAAGACGTCAAAATCATGAGCGAAACAGACTTGCTCGCTATCCTGGAAGAATAAATTCCCTTAGAAAATTTGACAACATCATACCTATCGCCCTCAGGAGGTAAAAAGAGAATATGGCGGCCAAACAATTAATTTACAGCGACGATGCCCGTAAACAAATGCTAAACGGGATCCAAAAACTCGCCGATGCCGTGCGAGTTACGATGGGCCCAACGGGCCGCAACGTCATCCTGCAGAAAAGTTACGGAAGCCCCAATGTCACCAAAGACGGTGTCACCGTCTCCAAAGAGATAGAGCTGGAAGGCAAATTCGAGAACATGGGCGCCAAAATGGTGAACGAAGTAGCGACCCGCACCAGCGACGAGGCTG
>JAGXLK010000684.1 GCA_018334735.1 Planctomycetota bacterium
GACGGCTGCGAGCGGTGGTCAGGGATCGGTTACCGCTGATCGGCTGAACAGCGACGGCGTTGGCGGCGAGGAAGCTGAGAAGCTGCGAAGTTTAGAAACTACAAAACTGCGAAGCGGCAAATACGACGAACGGCCACGGCCCGAGGGGGCGCGTGAGAGAGGAGCCCCGTGCGGAGACGGCGTCAGCCGCAGGAGTTCGGGATTCTGGGACGAAAAATAGAACGCGTCCCGAAACGGTGGCACTGACAAATTAAAAGCGGCGCTGTCGCGCGCGCACTCCAAAGATGGCGCTTCGCGCCATCGGGTTTCACACAGGGGATGATTGTTGTTGCGTCCCCCGGCAGCGAACATCTTCCGCAACCCCGGGATGTCGGCGGCACCGGCCCGTGCGGTGTCCCGCGCGCCAGCGGCGCCCCCCGCGGGGGGATTCAATTTCCGGGAATACCAGTTTCGCCAGGAGAACTCACTAACTACCCTGCAACAACCTTAATGTCGTCTACCGCGACTCGCGGTCGCCGCACTTGAAAGGCTCAACGGCAAACCCGAAAAAGGCCAGTGCTTTGTGTTTTCCCCCACGCTACGGACCGCTGAAGCGATCCACTACAAGCACTTCTCGGTCAATTGCACGTTCCAGAGTGATTGTAAAAGCCGCGAGATCATTGTCGGGCTCGTAGTGAGTCCCTTTCAGGGGCTCGGCCGTTTGTCCCCCGCATGGCGGGGCCGGCAAGCGGGCGATCTGCCCTCTGACCTCTGACTTGCAACCTCTCTCCTCTGCCGTTCGCTTGTGCGCCGTCGCTGACATCTGGCCTCTGACCTCTGACTTCTGACATCTGTGCTTTGTTGTCCGCCTCAAGTCCAGTTTCGCCCGCTAAGTGGCCGACTCAGATGAACTCGAGTCTGCGGGATACGCCGTCGCGAGCCGGGATTGCAAGTTTACAAAATCATTGACGCTAATACTTTTCCGAAGGAAACCTCATCTTGCAACATGTTGGCGGATAAGGATATGTTATTGTCCGATGCCAATACGCAAGAAGTACACGGCAATACAGAAAACATACGTCATAATTTCGATTGAACAGACTGGCAACTGAGGAGAAATTCGTGCCACAACCCAACATCCTGTTTATCTTCACCGACCAACAGAGCGCGAACATGCTAAGTTGCGCCGGGAACCGCTACCTCCAAACTCCCGCCATGGACAGCGTGGCGGATGACGGAATGCGGTTCGATCGGGCATATTGCACCAATCCCGTCTGCGTTCCGTCCCGGGTGAGCCTGATGACCGGCCACATGCCCGGCGAGTTCGGGATCGTCGCCAACCAGGACGAGCCGGTGCCGGAGGAGGTGGTGAAGAACGGACTGGGAACTCTGCTCCGCCAGACCGGATACCGCACGGCTTACGCCGGGAAAATTCACCTGCCCGACGACCTGCATCCCACCAACATCGGTTTCGATTATCTCACCGATGACCGCCGGGAGGGGCTTGCCGAAAGATGCGCTCAGTTCATCCGTCAGGACCGCGACCGCCCGTGGCTGCTGGTGTCCTCCTTCATCAACCCGCACGACATCTGTTTCATGGCCATCCGCGACTGCCCGTCCGAGCGGCAGAAAAGCTGGCTCGACCCGGCCAACGCCCATATGCAGAAACTGAAGAAGGCCCTGAGGATGCCGGAGGGCGTATCGGAGGAGGAGTTCTACGCCGAATATTGCCCGCCACTGCCCCCGAATTTCGAGATTCAGCCGGAGGAACCGCATATCATCGCCGAATCGGTGCGCAACTCGCCGTTCCGCAACAACGCGCGGGAGAACTGGCCGCCCCGCCGCTGGCGCCTGCACCGGTGGGCTTACTGCCAGCTTACGCAGATGGTCGATGCCCGGATCGGGGTGGTGCTGAACGCGCTGCGCGAGAGCGGCCAGGCCGACGACACACTCGTGATCTTCACCAGCGACCACGGCGACCACGACTCCGCCCACCGTCTGGAGCACAAAAGCACCTTCTACGAGGAGGCCATCCGCATACCTCTGATCATTCGTCCGCCTGGTGGAACCGCCGACAGTCATGCCACCACCGACCATCTCGTCTCCAACGGCCTGGACCTGCTGCCTACGATCTGTGATTACGCCGGCGTGGAGCCCCCTGCTGATCTTATAGGCCGCAGCCTGCGCCCGCTGCTGATGAGCGATTCGGTTTCGGCGCCGCACGGGCACCTGCCCATTGAATGCGCTCACGGACGCATGGTCATGACCGATCAGTATAAATACATGCTCTACGACGAGGGCGACAAGCGGGAACAACTCATCGACCATGAAAACGATCCGGGCGACATGCACAACATCGCCGGCGAACCAGCCAGTAAGGAACTTCTGGAGGAACATCGGTCACGGCTGGCAAAGGTGTTTGACTTTTCACACCCTGGAAACGCCTGAAGGGAATGGCGGGGACAGTTGCGCAGTTGCACCGCTTTTTGGCGCGCAAGTTCCGCGGGAGAGCGGTCCCACAACACAAAAATGCCCCGAAGGGGACGACGCAGAGGTGAGCGGTCTCGCGTACGTATCCCAACGTTTTGACAGAGAAAGTTATCGGTCCCGAAAACCTGAAGCCATCTATCCGGTCCTGGCGGCCCGGTCCACAGGCTGGAGAGCCTGTGCTACATGCGTTTGTAGCTCACGGTATGGCAGAAAGCTACACAGGTACTCGCCGCATGGCGTATTGCAATGACAGGACTTCCGGGAAAGCGCTTCTCGGGGCCAATGGCCCGGGAGATAACGGCCCGGGGTACAGAGGGCTGAAAATCATCGGCGCCCTGCCGTTGCCGAGCCCTGAAAGGGCTGCAT
>JAGXLK010000685.1 GCA_018334735.1 Planctomycetota bacterium
AGGACCATCGCTTTGAGTATTCGTATGACGCCTTCAACCGTCTGGTGAGCGTAACCCGCAAATCCGACGATCGGGAGGTGGGCTACTACACCTACGATGCGGGGAACCGCCGCATCACCCGCCTGGCGCGTCCCCAATCGGGTCCGCCGGTGGCGACCAGCTACGCTTACGACGGCTGGCAGGTGGTGGAGGAGCACATAAATCGTGGCAAAGCGGTAAGCGGTAAGGGAAAAGGGAACGGGCGAAGAGGCCGCCGCGAGACCATCCGCACCTACACCTACGGCAACTACATCGACGAGCCCATCACGATGACCACGAGCCGCGGGAACCGGACGTATTACTACCACACGAACAACCTTTACAACGTCCGCGCGATGACGGACGAGCGCGGCAAAGTGAGAGAACGTTACCGTTACAGCGCCTACGGCGAGGCGACGATCCTTGATCCGGACGGAAACGAGCGTCCCGAATCGGCTCTGGGAAATCCGTATATGTTTCAGGGCCGCCGTCTCGACCCCGAATCTGCCCTCTACTACTTCCGCAACCGCATGATGAGCAGCGAGCTGGGGAGGTTTTTGCAGAGGGATCCGGTGGGATATTTGGGCGGGATGGCGCTTACTACGGCTTACTTTGCGATGCACGGAGCAATTGATCCATTCGGGCTAAAAAGTGGCCTTACGCCAAAAGGAAAGAAACTTCTTTTTACAATCATTGAGTGTGCGGAGAGATTTGAACAGCAACATGTGGAAGATACTATCAAGTTGATGATGGATAAAGGGGGAATCGATTGGCAGAAAGGTCTTATTGGAAAGATGCTGGAGGGCTCTGCAAAAACAATGGGGGAAGTCGAGAGTATGGCCACTAGCACACGAAAAAAGTTGGCAGCCCTTCGCAAGTTACGGAAGCTTGAAGGGAAAAAATTACAGAGAGTCGCAAGTAGAGTATTAGATGAAGAAACGCTTCACCGGTTGGGGCAAGGTGAACAACTTGCTGGCGCACTGGCTGAACGTGCCGGAAAGTTCCAAGATGCACTTGAAAAAGCTAATATTGCTACTGAGACGGTCGTGAATATTGTTCATGCAACGGAAGGTTCTGCGCGCGTTACTGCATCTGACAGAGTTAGGGTTTTGACGTCGGCGTTGGAATTGGGAGATGCTTTCTCAAATGTCCCAGGCATCGGACATTATATCGGGTTTCAAACAGAAGCAATGCAAGCGATAGCCGATGGCCTTGACAAAATTGACAAGAGAATCACCGATCAGCACATTAGTGGGCTGGACTTCCACAATTGCCAGACTTTCCGCAAAAGTATTTACGACTGTTCAGAAGCACTACGCAGAGGTACGTTTATTAGCAAAATCTATGAAACTTTAACGGGAGAGAAGTCTTATCCTTGATTCTATTACAAGAAGGGATCAGTTGGATTGGAATTTATGTGCCCTATCGGGAGGCATAATGTGCAAATGAAAGTCGCTGCTAACATTTGCTGGCGCGCACTACTGTCCGGAATCGTTTTCATACTGCTGACTTCCTGTAAGATATCTTCTAACAAAGCCGGGGCGGGGTCGGTTCACGTCCATGCGGCCACCAGCAGCAAAACTTCTTGTCTGAGAATCTTTCTTAAGGATTCTGGCCAGCCCGACGTCCGGGACGAAAAAGGACGAACGCCCCTCCACTACGCGGCGTGGACCGGGGACATACAAAGCCTCAACTTGCTGCTAGGAAAAGGCGCGCATGTATCGGTGATAGACGAGAGGGGCGTGACGCCGTTGCATCTGGCGGCTGGGCGGGGAAATCTCCGAGTGGTGGAAGCCTTACTGGAAAAAGGGGCTGATCCTACAAAAGAGGATATGGATGGTGATACCCCTGTCAATTGGGCCAGTGAGAGAGGACATGTTGAGGTTTTGCAGGAGTTGCTTCAAAACGGTGGGCGTGTGAACGTTCCGCAGGGCTTGCCACAGCCCCTTCAGCGCGCTGCAGCGGCCGGCCATCTGGGAATAGTCCGGATGTTGGTTGAGGCGGGAGCTCAGGTGAATCGGCGCGAAAGCTCGGCTCTGCCGTTACATTGCGCTATTCGGGAAGGGCACCCGGCTATCGTGCAGTACCTGTTACTCCAGGGCGCGAATCTACACGCAAAAACAGATAGCGGTAGAACTCCGATGTGGATGGCTATATTTTGTAGAGACCGGGTTTCTGGTCGTATTCTGGAACAGAACGGTGCTCCGATCGACAATCCTTTTGCCGGTGTGCTGGTTGGTAATCTGAGAATAGTGAGGAGATTTTTGAAGCAGAGCTCGAATGCGATGGACAGCACCTTCGGACCTTCCGCCGTCCCATTGTGGTATTTCGCTGCTGAAGTAGGAAACCGAAGGGCTCTGAAGCTTTTTCTAGACGAAGGGTTTGATCCGAACACGCGCTGGAAAGGCGAGACTGCACTACATGCGGCGTCAAAAAATGGACATATACCCGTGATGCAATTACTTCTCGACTACGGTGCTGATGTCAATGCATCATACACGAGCTTGGGTATTGAGAAGACGCCACTGAAGCTTGCAATTTGGCGATCGGGCATTGATAGTGTGGTTTTTCTTTTGTGGCGGGGAGCCAAGTTTCCTGAAGATGGGAGCGCGAGGCGTGAAATTGTGCTGTATGGTTTGCGAGCGGGAGCGAGAGAAGAGGTGATTCTCTTTCTTTTGAGCAAAGAGGCGGAGTATTATGAACCCCATGGTCAACGCATTTACGGCGAAGAGATGTGTTATAGTGCCGCCCGAGGGTATATTGGAGTTCTCCAGTGGTTTTTTGCTCTCGGAAACACGGTAAACGTTAAAGGCT
>JAGXLK010000686.1 GCA_018334735.1 Planctomycetota bacterium
CTCGGCTTTTTTTTCGGCGGTAATATCGCGCAGAATATGGACACAACCCACCGTAGCACCCTCATCGTCACTCACCGGATCGGCCGATACAAGAAACCAGCGATTTTTCATAAATCGCTCGGAACTTTCTCTCTTGTTTGTTTTGAGGGATTTCTCGAGCGGACAGTTGCGGCTGGTGACAGGTTGGCATTGCATCAGTTCACTGCAATCAGTCCCCTTCAGCTCTTCCCGGGATTGGCCAAAGAAATCGGCCATTGTGCGATTGGCATTAACGATTTTGCGTTCTGGCGTTATGATTGCCACCATATCCTGCATGGCATCGAACGTCTCTTCCCATTGGTTTGCCAGTGCCCTCTGCTGCTCTTCTGCTGCAGCAAGCTGGCGAGTCCGTTCTTTTACACGTTCTTCAAGTCGATTTCTTGCTTCTCGGAGAGCATCTTCCATCCTTTTTCGTTCGGTAATGTCGTGATGTGTCGCGACAACGGCAACGAGATTTCCTTGCTGGTCCCGGACCGGTGAGGCATGGCAAAGCACTGTCCGAAACGACCCATCTCCTCTGCGTATCTCAAGCTGTTCGTTCCGCATGGGCTCACCCGTCCGCAGAGAACGTTGGAGGGGAACTTCCGAAGGAGGGCACGGTTTTCCGTTTTGATAGAAAAAGCGGCGACTGCTGTCCGGGGATGCGCCTTCAGGGGTTATGAGCTCTGAATAGGCCCTGTTGGCGAGGATGGTTTCACCTTCGGCGTCGGTCGTTACGATTGCATCGGGCATTTCCTGGAGGACGGCTTCCAGAAGCGCTCTTTCCTGTTGGATGGTGGATCGATTCTTTTCGAGGTCACGGAAAAGCAGCGCGAAAGGTCGGCGCAAACCGGTTTCGATGACAGCTTTATAAAGGAAATAGAAAGAAATAATTTTCAACATGTGCCCCAGCCAATTCATGGGATCGTCTGCGTTTCTAAAGGCCGTGAAAGATATTTCGGACAAAACCGTTCCAATAATCGAGACGGCGAGAAAGGCGAGAACACCTTTGTTCAGTTTATTCCGTTTGCGATAGAAAACCCCGAGAGCTCCCAGCAAAGTTACAGAGATAATGTATTCCGAGAGTTTTTTGAAAGCGGTCAGTTGTTCGGTTTCGGGATCCCAAACGGGGGCAACGTTTTGGGTGAAGACCGCATAAAGCAGGACCCCGACGGTGATGGAATAGAGCGCGAAGACAGGAGCGGGGGGGATCTTACGGCCGAGGAGATGAGCGGCTGCCAGCAGCGAAGCGGCTTCGAGCACACGGGCTGATAACCAGATCTGAGCCGCGAGATTCAAACCGCCCTGGCCAAATACATTGAGCCCGGGAAATGCCAGGGTATGTGTCAGGTCCAGAGTTCCGACAAAAAGATATGCAATTCCCAGAAACTGAAGATAGTTGTCACGCAGGAACTGACGACAATTCCAACAGAATGTGAACATCGCGAATGCAATAACGATGCTGAAGATCTCAGCAGCACTGTGGAAAAGCAGGTAATTGAAAAAGCTGACCACTGTCAGCAGGAGAAGAACGGCTGCAAAGACCGGAGTCCATGAAGACGTTTTCGTCTGCTGCTGCCGTCGGCTGGGAAATGAGTTGCCCATCGAAAAACTTGGTTCCGGAGAAAAGTCATGTTCAATAAAGCGACGAAACGACTGACGAGGATTTTACAGATAAATCAAAACAACCGATGTCAGACCTACTTCTATCTGTTCCTTGAAAAGGCGTCACAGCTCAGAATGCATGCCACATTGCCATTATGAAACTCTCCCGAGAACAGTTCAACTGATCCCCAAAAAGCAGCTATTAATAACTGCCGAGTTCCTTTGCAAGCTCAACAATTTGACGGAAATCTTCCAGCCCCACGCTCGATGGCACTGAGTGATCGGAGGAGAAGATGTAGCCTCCATTTTGTTTTACGGTCGGTATGACCCTCTCCATTTCTTGTTTGATTTCATCCGGTTTGTCCCACAAAACGGCGTTTATCCCTCCGTGCAGGACCAACTCATCTCCGTGCTGTTCTTTCAGTTCGATCGGGTCCATGCCGGCTTTCACCTCCAGCGGGTTCAATGCGTCAAGGCCGATTTCGACAAGTTCGGGCACGAACGGTACGACATTTCCGCAGGAATGAAGTTCGGCTTTGATACCTTTGTCATGAGCCCACTCGATCGCGCGACGGTGAATCGGTTTGAGTATCTCCCTGTAGGTATCTATGGAGAAGAACTGGTTGTATTTATATCCCATGTCATCCGGCCAGCGCAACGCGTCGAATTTGTAACCTTCATCCCACACCATATCGAGCAATGCCAGATTGACTTCAAGTTCGTGGTTGAACATATCAATACACCACTCAGGATTTTGCGCGATAGCCAGCAGTATACGCTCAGTCCCGACAAACCATGAATGCGTGATGTCAAAGCCGAACCAACCTCCGCCGTGGATCCAGTATCCCTTTTCTTTCCACTGCGGGTAATTTTCCCGGAGATTGTCCCAGTTAACCCGATCTCGACTGGGTTTCATACGTTTCTTCGCCTCCTGCCAGGTGTCAGGATCGGTCACGCGAAAATCGATGAATTCAGGAGTCGAAGCAATGTGTTTCCAGTTTTTAAGTTTTGCTCCCCAGGGAGTTACTGTCACCTTGTAATCATCGGTTTCTTCAACCACTTCTGATGGAAATTGCGGACTGTTGTCGACCCCAATCTGGGCCACATGATCGAGCCCGAAAAAATCCACGAAAGTCGTGTCTTCAGGCATGCCTTCTTTGTGCCAGCGTTCGATGGTGGCGCCCCATGGACTATCGATGA
>JAGXLK010000687.1 GCA_018334735.1 Planctomycetota bacterium
GGGAATCGGCTTTCCGGGGTTGACAAAACGATGCCGCTTTCTTTGATTTTTGTCACGGTGTCAATCGGAATGATGATGGGTTCCGGAGTTGGGACGTTGATTGTGCGGTTGAATCCAGTCAATTCCGTATTCCGCGTTTCATTTGCGGCGAGAGTTACAGCCGCCATCGTGCTGTTGCTATTGCTCGTGGTGCGCCCCAGATTGCAGAGAAAAGCGCAGAATTCAGGATGAGCTGCTTGTCCGCCTCGGGCGTGGCTTGCCCCGGCGGTTGTTAGGTTTCTGGCAAGATCAGGAAACGGGATCCTCGGCTGGCCGGTACCAGCCCTTTGTTTGAAGGTCAGCTCTCGTCCAAAAAACTATTTACCCCAAAAATGTGCTCTCAGCGGCGCTGAGGACTATGTTGGGCCGCAGCACGCCGATTTTCACCCCAGGACCCCCAAAATGAGAGTGTGCGGTATCCGACGTTTTCTGAACCCCAGCCCCGCAGAGCGGCGCTGAAGTCCAGTCCGCTCGCCTGTCAACTGTTTTCTCCCTTTTCCGAAGGAAAATTAAGGAATTTGCGCCCCGTCCGGAGGCAGAGTCACTGGGATTTTCGGGGAATGTCCGGTTCGCGGGCAGCGAAAAGACCTACAGCGCAAATTCCTTAATATTGCGGTTCCTTGCCCTGCCACCTTTTTTGCAGATATGATGGGGCAAGGGTACAATAGAAATAGAAAAGCGCAATCAAATCTGGAGTCTGAAAATGGACTACGTTGAAGAAACCGGAACCGTGGTTTCAATCGAAGAGAATAAAGCAGAGGTCAAGCTGGATGCTGATCCCACCGAGGATTGTGTGGGATGCTGCGCGTGTTCCAGTTTTTCCGGCGGCCCCGAGCGAAGCGTGGAGGTCGCGCGTGACGAACTGGAAGAGGGTGACAAAGTCAACGTCCGCATCCCGCGGGTGAATCCTTTCCTGAGCATTGTTCTCGTGTTTTTTCTGCCGCTTGCGCTCTTCATGGTGGGAGTGGCGGTGGGGCAGAACCTCCAGGGCGCCGAACGCATCGGCAGCATGTCGGTCGCCGGCGGGATAGGGGGGCTGGTGGTGGCCTTCGCCGTCGCCTGGCTCGCCAACCGTATCCTCACCAAACGCGCCGGCGAGCCGGTGGCCCGCAGGGTTGAGGAATGCGGGTGATTCGGCGGAGCGCCATCTGGAACTCTATGGGATCATGCATCACGCGGCGGAATCCGTATCCTCGGCCGGTCGTTTTTTAGGTCTTAGTTCTCTTTGTCGCGCATCCAGTCGGGCGGATGAGTTGCCGCGACAAAGTGAATGGCCCCGTTTTTGACTTCCCAGTATACTCCGGCTCGATAGCAGATAACATCCAGAAGCAACTCAATCGGGAGTTCATTTCTACAAGTTATTGAAGTTTCGTTGATAGGACCGTCCGCTGTGAGTTTGAACTTAAGCTCCGATATTGCCGCACAAAATTTGCAGACTTCCATTGCTTTGGTCTCGTCATAGTTAAAGGGCCGCCGTTTCCGCAGTTTGGCCCGTATATTTTGCGGGAGTTTGCCTATCCGCAAAGAACCCGGTGGGCCGATATGGGGCGGAAGACCGACGTAAATGGTATCCTCACGGTCTTGCCAGGTCTGTCCGCAGAAATGCCATTTATATGGGACGGGGGAGGTGAACTTCCGATCAACTGCGTGGATGCCGAAAGGTTGAAAGAGGCGCAACAGAACCCCGAGAAACACGGCGATCTCGTCGTCCGTCTCGCCGGCATGAGCGCCCGATCCGTTGATATTTCGCGCGGGATGAGCAAGACGAAATCATCGCCCCAGCTGACAACGTTTGAGAAGTCTCACAGAGAATTTAGCAAGGGGAAGACAGCGGCGTTGCAATTTCTGCTTCTGGGATGCAGTCCACAACAACTCTGATATTGATCCACATTCTGTCGTTACCAGGTATAAAAACTCATGTGGCACAGTCTCTCCACGCTCACGCGTCACTGCTGTCCGTGAAGCGCATTGCGCGATTCAGAATTCCTTAAACTCCCATCCTTTATAGGGGCGATCAAATGGTGCGGGGAGATCCGCTGCCCACAGGGCATCTTTTACTTTACAGTCACCGGAGAAAAAATCCCCGATGTAGACGTTCTGGTTGTAACTAACGGAACAGCGTTGGGTGCCTGCGGACAAAACAATTCCGGGGTAACTACTCCAACCCCTCTGCAGTTTCCAGGTTCCATTTTCCTGCATCACAATGGGATACATACCTGTAATAATCTGCTCGATGCCCAAATCACGGAAATTGCGGGCGTGCCAAAAAACAAAGCGAATTGTCTTGCCTTCTACCTGCCTGTCAATCGTAGCAAGAACCTTAATATCGCCCCCCACCTTTTTCGGTGTCAGAACACCGAATCCACGCTTCTTCCACTCGTGGTAGATCGCCTGGCGGAACCCATATTTCCACTCGGTTTTTTTGTAGCCGTCAGGCTTTTCCTCCACATCGAAAATCAGGGGCGGGTTGAACAGCTTGGCATTGTAGAAATTCAACATTTCCTTAAACGTTCCCGGAATTCTTTTGCCCTGATTTTCCATTTCAGTTGTGATTTTTTTACACTTCATAGCAATCTCAATGTCTTTTCTGGAACAGCCCCTGGGGATAATGTCCGGAAACTCTCTATTCAGCTTCTCCTGGATTCTTTTGGGAAGCTTCTTTACATCCGAGGAATCCGGTCTCGCGATATGTCTCTGCCGTTCCATATAAATGGCATTTCTGCGGACCTGCCAGAACAGGCCGCTCTGCCGGCAGATCGTGTTCAGAGCCTGTTTGATCCTCCC
>JAGXLK010000688.1 GCA_018334735.1 Planctomycetota bacterium
GAGGACGTTCGGCCCGGCGGCAGAGTTACATCTTCATGAGATTCTATGAAAAGCGACAAGAAAGATCACTTCTCGGTGGAAGGAGCCGATTGCTGCGGCGCCCACTGAAATTTACTAATCTCACCGGGGGGCACAGCCCGTACTGTACCGTCCCTGAACAACACCATAATCCCATCCGGGTGCCGCGCCTTCTTCACAGTGTTCTCAGCTCCACCCGATCCATTCCATCCGAGCTCCGACTCATAGATAAGCACGGTCTGCGACGGGATATCGGCGGTTTTTATCCCGTCGATTCTGGCGTTAAAAGCATATCCGCATCGCTTTTCGGGGGCTGAGGGACAACAAAAGATAGGCATTTTGCTCCTATTTTGATCGGCATCCATGTGTTTTAAAAGCGAATCAACCCATGTATCAGCGGGAGGATAGTTGTCTTCCCAATCCATTGAATACATCGTCATGCCGATATAAAGCTGCCGCAAATGACCTTCGCATACCAGCTGCTCGGCCCGGGCGTTCATCGCCGATATGAAGAGGCTCACGACACAAAAGAGAACAAGAGACGTCCCGGCCCCAATCACTGAAACCACGGTCCCGCCTATTGCCAAACCCTCACCATCTTCAACTTTCCCCCAGCGCAATTTGCGCAAACCGACCAGTCCCAGAACGACGCCGAGGCTCGATGCCAGGAAGCCAACTCCTGTCAGTGCTACGGCAAATGTACTCTGAAAAGCGATACCAAGCGCTGCCCCCAGGACGGCCAGAACAAGCCCAAAAACCCCCAGGAAAACCGAATATTGGGGAAGCTCGGTATTCCCGGAGCGAACGTTTTCATCGCCCTTCCCACTATCGGGGGAGGATTTCAAGGGTATGCCTTCTGGCTTTCCCATCGTATCGGTTCCTCTACCATACAATCCACCACACCATCTCGAGTGCGTCCTTTTTTCTGCACTTCTGTAGTTTATAGCACAAGTATCCGGTGTCAAACGGTGCGCGCAACAATTGCTAATAATAATGCCAAACTCTTCTTCCTCCCCGCCATTGCCATTTACTGGCGCGAACGTTTTTTTGCTTCTTCGAAAACGCTTTGGCCGGAGTCTTTTTCCTGATCGCTTTCTTCAACCTGTTTATCTTTCTTCTCTTCCCCGGTTGCTTTCTCTGGGGGCTCATGTTCCCGTTTTTTGCTGGCACGACGGTGGGCCATGCGTCGTCTTGCCATTTGCCACCATCCGCCGACCGTCAAACGCAACCGTCCGGGCACACGCCAGATTCTCTCTGGAATTAAATGGCGCCAAAGAGCTTTCCTCGTCGTTATTTCACACAACATAACAACAAGCAGGACAATCGACAGAATCGGTACCAGACTCCGAATTTTTCCAAAAGATGCACGACCAGCTATTTTGCCAGAAAAAAGGGCGTCGACGTGCATAATTCGGCCACCATCGGTCTCTTCCGCAAGATTCTTCAGTGTCTTTGCGCCGCTTTTTGCACGAACTCTCTCGAATTCAGGCGAGTACGGCAAGACAACAGGGGGCAAACTCACTCGCTGTCCACCTCCAGTCCGAATAATCCCGTGGTAAACCCCCGTACTGGTCAATTTGAACCGAACTTCCATTTTGCGCGGGGATACCCACTGGAGCGGAAGTTCAGCCGGTCTACTTTCGTCCGGGCCAATTATCATTGCCGTTGCGCCGGGGCATTTACGGGCGACATCGGAATCCATTTCAAGAGTGACCGTCGCCGTACGTCCTTCTCGCAAGATGCTTCCAAAAAAACGAATATCCTGGCGCTCACGTTTAAGCCACTTAGCAACAGAGGAAAGAAAGGGTTCGTAATCTTTCCACAGAGCCAGTTCTCCGCTGTAAGGGCCATCGGCCTGCGCCGTAAAAGCCGCTACACGCCCCAATCCGCGCCGCCATATAGCCAGCACAGGGGCTTTATTCTCATCAATGGTCCGTACGACAGTGGCAGCTTCCTGCTTGTCGTAACAAAGATTGTAACCATTGATAGACGGAAAATCTTTGATACCTGTCTGTCCAAGCATGACCCGCGATGGCGTCATTCTTGCATCGGTTTTCTGTTCAATAAACGTCCGCCGCGCCACTCGCATAGCATCCTGGCAGAAGACTCGTGGCAGCGAATGGGAATCGGTGGTGAAAAAAACACGGCCGCCTCCAATTTTGGCGAGATCCGTAAGAAACCCCGAGTCGCGATCTCCCTTAGTGCCAAGCCCGATGACTGACAGGGTATTCCCCCCCTGCTGCCACTTTTTTATCAGGGGCCGGCATCCCTGTGGCTCCTCGCTGTCCGCCGCATCGGCAAAAAGCACGATATGCCGGTTGGGCGCCTTACTTTTCGTGAGTTCTCTCACGGCCGCCGCGAGCCCGGTATGGACAAAAATCCCACCGCCCATCGATTCGATACTCAGGATCTTCCGCTCGATCCTCTCCCGATTGCCCTTCATCAATGTCAGTCCCACGACCTTATGGGCCTGGCTGTCAACGGCGTGGACGGAGACCTGATCCTGCGGGGCGAGCAGCCGGACGGCCTCCGCAGCGCCCCGATTGGCAAGATCCATTTTTTTAAGTCCACCCCCTGCAGTCATACTCATCGAACCGGAACGGTCCAGCACAATACCCATTGCCAGAGGCGGGCGGCGGTAATGTTCTTTTTTTTCCATGGATACAGGAAGAATCTTTTCGAGACGACTTCTGTAATAACCGCCGGCCGCAAAACTGTTTTCGCCGCCTGTAATCAGCAACCCTCCGCCCATTTCCCTTACGTAATTGCGCAACGCCGCATCTGCTTTGTCGTTGAAAGCG
>JAGXLK010000689.1 GCA_018334735.1 Planctomycetota bacterium
TGCGCCATATGAAAAAATACTGCAAAGTGGGGGGCGATGCACAGGCGCTGTTGCGACAGGCCATGATGTCGTTGGGACTCTCGGCCAGGGCCTACGGGAAGATACTGAAAGTGGCCAGGACGATCGCTGATCTGGGCGCCCGCGAAGATATTGAAGCTCACCATGTAAGCGAGGCCGTGAACTACCGCGCCCTTGATCGTTCCCCGGAATAAACCGGCCTGCGTCGACAGGACATATTCCGCTTTGGGGCGGCGCCAGGCAATTGAGTGACTGGGTGACGATTATTTTGCGTGAAGTACGTGCGGACTGTACTGAGATACGATTGCCAGAGCTGGAATTCCGAACGAGCATTTTATGGCTTCGTCTCGTAGAATATGGAGAGTAAATAATGCGCACCGAACGGCGAACCTTAGGAATATCACGGGGCGGCCCAGCGGCTACAATGATGACTTGTCAGGTATTGACTTGCGTTATAAAGTGGTATATCATTATGCGGCATATTTGCTTTTAGAGGAGGGGAAGCTATGAGATGGGTCAGCCTGGTTCTCTGTCTGATTGTGGCGGTTGTGGGCGCGTTGGGCCCTGTCCAGAGCGCATATGCCGGGGAAGGACTGACGGCAACAGCCAGGGCGTTTGACGAGGCGGCCAGTAAAACAGATCAAGCGAGGCAAAAGAAGTCACTTGAGAATGCAGCCTCGGCAGCTCGTGCCGCTGCGGAGGCTTTAGAAAAAGGCGACGAGCAGACAGCGAAAAAAGAGAAAAAGAAAGCCCTCAAGTGGGCAACCTGGTCCATACGCTACTGTATGAGCCCGAAGGATGTTCCCGACGAAGGGCTGCTGGATGCGCTCAAGAAAGAAGGGCATTTCGGACGGGAAGAAGTGGAACAGTACCAGCGTCTTGTAGAACTCGTTGTGAGGGGTAAGAAGAAAAAGGAGGAATCCGATTTTCCCGTCGCGCAAGAGATGGCCCTCCAGCAGCTCATGCTGGCCCTCCAGGACATGATCGATACCGGGGGCTTCGACGGATGGCGCCCGGAGAAAGCCTTGAGGTGGTATCTCAGCGATGCGGAAATGTGCGAAGATGTGCAGGACATAATCGAACGAATTCTGGACTACATGCGAAAAAATGCCGACGAAACCGGTATCCCGGATATGACCCAGGAGAGTTACAAGAAGGCCAAAGAGATGGTCGAGAAGCTCTACGAAATGAAGGCGGCCGGAGCTTCGAAGGAAGATATCAGTGATATTGCCGACAAGATCCGGGCTTTGTTGGAGGAAGAGGGGACCCGGGTTGGGCGGATGAGAAAACAAAAAGACCTCCGAGAATCCGACCAGGCCGACTCGCAAAGCGAGGATGTTGCTACCGATACACCAAGTGCAACCACAGTTTGTTTCACTGCACTGGATGGGCAGACGGCGGTAAACAAGAACTTCATTGGGGAAGTGGAAAAGATACGGTTTGTCGCCGCTGACGGAAAAGATATACCGGCCCACGAAGCCGGTGCCGACGTGACGGTGAACGAAGGCTCGGTGATACTGGACATAAAAAAGGCGGCCGGGATCGGCACCGTTGTTGTGGGAGGAGCTGCTGGCGTTGTCACACTTTTGCAGGACGGCGGGGGGAGCAGTAAGAGCGGCCAGGAAACGTTGACTCCCAAAGACGGGATTATAGATGTGCGCAACGGTACTGTGGAGGAGACCTTCAATATCGAACCGGGCGTACTCGAATCCGGCGTCGATCGGCAGGAACACCGGGTATCGCTGGAGGGAACCTCCACCCAGGTAGTGGCGACCCGAACGGGGCAACTGGCCGTTGAGGCGAACGATATCCCCCAGGCAAAAGACGGAAACTACGATGTCCGCCTCACCACTGCGCGAGGCAGATCCCTGTCTGGAAGCTACCCCGGGTGGGGCTATAACATCTCTGTTCCGCCTGTGACGAAGACCGACAGCTGGGTGCCGGTGAAGGCGGAAGTGTTCGGTCTTGAGCCGGACGAGCGGGTAACGTTCAGATTTTTGCCAGAGGGCGGCCAACAGATCAAACCACAGAAGTTAACCATGATGGCCGCGGAGCTTTTGGGCCCCAGGACCGTGGCCAAATTGAAAGCTGATCGGGCTGGTGATCAGGCCTTTGGCGTGGCGGTTGAAAAAGAATGAGCACCAGGACGACACAAATCATTGCGATTGTTTTATTCATTGCGATTTCTTTGTTTGCGATGGCGGGCGAGCCGCGGCAGAGCGAATTTCCCGCCTTGTCCCTCAGCCGTGTGCAGTTTGTAGCCATCGAGCCAGAAACTGGCTCGCCGAGGGACATAAGCCTGAGGGTTTCCGCGGGAGCGGGATGGCCCGAGATGGATGCGGTGAACGATTATGCAGATTGGATTAACGATACGTGGGGAGGCTCGGTGGATCCGATTAAATATCACGAGAGTTACCGACTGGGCCTGGAATATCCGCTGGGGGAGAATTGGTTTGCGGGTCTGGCCTACGAGAGACTTGAGGCAGAAACTGATGGTACCGTCTCCCTGCCACCGCCTGACCGGCACTTCAAACTGGATTTGAGCGTGGATGGTGCGGAGCTCGTCCTGCGCAGAGTTTGGCCTCGGGCCGTGGGACCGGTTGATTTGGAAGCAGTGTTAGGGGCGGGGTATTACAAGTCCCATTACATTGAAGAAGAGGACGGATACCGGGTCAGAGGAGACGATGACGCACTCGGACTGCGGGGCGGTGTGGGCCTGAACTGGCGCGCGACGGAACGCCTGGATATTATACTGCTGGCTTCGTACCGTTATCTGAAGTTCGACCGCTATAAGGA
>JAGXLK010000690.1 GCA_018334735.1 Planctomycetota bacterium
TGATATCACCGAACGCAAAGATGCCGAGATGGCGCTGAGAGATTCGGCCGAAAAATTCCGCACTCTGGCGCGCAGTGTAGGGGCTTATCGAAACACCGGAGGGCCAGAGGGAAAGTTTCTCGAAGCAGGCCCTGCGATCGCAAATATATTCGGGTACGATTCGACGGAAGAATTTCTCACAATTCACGTAGCCGATCTCTATCGGTGCCGGGAGGACAGGTCGGAATTTGTCAGGAAAATGAAGGAGGCAGGGGGACGACTGGACGGTGAATTGCTGCCTTTGAAGAAGAAAGATGGCACGCCGATCTGGGTGTCTATTACGGCGCAAGCGCACTTCGATGAGAATGGGAAAATTGAATATATGGACGGCGTGGCGATGGATGTTACGGAGCGTATCGAAGCCCAGAAAGCTCTGGAAGAATCAGAGAAAAAATATAAGACGCTCGTGGAAAACTCGCACCAGGACGTAGTTATTTTCCAGGGGAGTCCCCCGACTGTTGTATTCACGAACTCGCATGTGGGACGCCTGCTCGGATACGAACCTGAGGAAGTAGAAGGCTGGAGTTTCGAAAAATTGCTGTCGCACGTGCATCCTGACGAACGCAACAAAATCAGAGAGCGTAACAAAGCTCGGATGCGCGGTGAGGCTGTACCGTCACGTTACGAGTTGCGCGTGAAAACGCGCGAAGGCAATTGGCGATGGATGGAAGTCTTTGTATCACAGATTAAATACCGTGGCGAACCCGCCCTGCTGGGTGTGTTTATCGATATTCACGAAAGGAAAATGGCAGAAGAAGCCCTGAAGCAAAGCGAAAAACGCTATCGCGATCTCTTTGAACATTCTTTCAGTGCCATTTTTGTGCATGATACCGATGGCAATATCCTCCATGTGAATAAACGGGCCGAGAAAATGCTCGGATATACGGCAGAAGAACTGGAATCGATGAAAGTCGCCGACTTTCATCCTGAAAACGAACTGGACAATTCACAGCAAGCCCTCGAAGAAGTTGTGGAAAAAGGCTACACATGTTTCAAAATCCCTTTTAAGAAAAAGGATGGAACCTTGTTGTCGGCCCAAGTATCTGCCAGCTCGTGGGAAACTGACGATGGCGTGCTAATACAGGGTATCGTGCGTGAGCTCGGCAAAAACCCCTGTGAAGAAGAAACAGACGAATAAAAAACGCGCGGTCTTTCCTGAAAGCATGTTTAGAAACGTTGGATTGGAAGCGTTTACATTTCTGCTTTTTCGTGATATAATATACTTATCATTGTGTGAAGTTGGCGTAGTTATGCAGGTGAATAACAATGTATAAAAAACCAGTTAAAGGGATTGCATTGGCAGTTGCAGCTGTGCTTCTCCTCGCCATCAGCGTCCCCGCAATGGCGCAAATGAGCAAAAAGGAAATCCATGAACTCTGGGAGAAAAAGAAAAAACACTGGTCGCGTTCCGACATGAAAAAAGCCCTTGATATGGCCAAGGGGAGGCGCGGGCTTGTCGAAGAATATTTCCGACTGAAAAAGAAAAAAGTTCCCGACAGGTTGATCGCGGACAGTTTCGCCGTCTGCAGGGGCGAACCTTCAATGGTCAAAGAGTTCTGGGAGTGGAAATTTAAGTACCATTTCGATCTGGGGGAGATAAAGGAAGTTTTCGAAGAATTCCCCAAAACGAACAAAATTACCCGGTGGTATTACTTTGCATACCGTGTGGGCGGGACAAAAGGCGAAACCAAGTTGCCGCAACGTCAGAAAAATCCAAAAATCCAAAAATACTCCGCTAAAGAGTGTCTGGCAATCTTTAAATTGGCGCGTTTCGATATGAAACTGATAAAAGAATATTTTACACGACGCGACAAAGGCAAATCGCCGAGGGAAATCCTGCCAGATATCAAACAAGCCGTTAAAAAACAGATTATAAAAGAACGAAAAGCGGACGAAAAAAAGAGGAAAGAACGTCTTGCGAAATTAAAAGAAAAAGAAGAAGCTGAACGAAAACTGCGTGAGGAAGAGCGAAAACGCCGGGCGGCTGAAAGAGCAGAAAAACCGAAAGAAGAGCGAGCTAAAATGGGTACAGAGGAAGACCTGAGCTTCCTCGCGGGAACCGGCGACGATGATGGAACTGAACCTGATAATACCGAAGATGACAAAGAAGAGTCGGAAGGGGATAAAGACGAAAAGGATAAGGACGCAGAGGATGAAAAGGAAGACGGTGACAGCGAAGAAGAATAATCGCTGACACCGTTCAGAGTAAGCCGTCCCGGGCCGCATAGACCGGGACGGTTTTTTAATGCCTAATGCCTGTCGCTTGCCGTCAGGGCAAGATAAATCACTTCCCCGGTGGTGTGCATACAGGTCTGTAGTTGCATTTTCTGAATATTGTCAGATATGACCCTTTGACGGATATTGCCAGTGGCTATTTGGGCGGGAATTGATGAAGCTGGATACGGACCGCTTCTCGGTCCGCTTGTTGTGGCAGGTACCGCATTCAGAACCGGTGAGGTGCCGACAGAGGGGGCATTATGGGACAAACTTTCGATTGCTGTGTCTCGCAATTTCGCACACGCCGACGGCCGATTGATCGTCAATGACAGTAAAGTGGTTTACTCGCGGCGTAAAGGGCTCCGTGCATTGGAAGAAGGCGTGCTTGGCTTCCTGTCGCTACGACATCCGAACTTTTCTAATTGTGGAGAGTTGTTCGCGGCAATCTTCCATCCCTCTGTCTCTCCAACCGACCGAAGTCCGTGGTGGGAAGGTATAGAGAAGCTTATATTGCCCCGGCAGGCCAATATTTCTTCAATAGATAGCAAAGTCTCCCTC
>JAGXLK010000041.1 GCA_018334735.1 Planctomycetota bacterium
CAGGGGGTATCCTGGGACGGCGAAAGCCCAAAAGGAACGCCTCCGGAAGGTTGACGGAAGCTCTTTGGGGACGGGCCGGGTCGTGCAGAGGTACGGCCCCACCGACGCAAGGTAGGTGGTAGCCTTTGTTGGGGGCGTTGCACCGGTAGTGCAAAAGTACGGCCCCACCGACGCAAGGTAGGTGGTCGCCTTTTTTGGGGGAGCAGCCTCGGTAGTGCAAAGGTACAGCCCCACCGACACGAGGTCAGTGGTAGCTTTTAAACGCCAAGCGCCTCCCGGCCCCACCCCGGATCGTTCCCTGGCCACCGGGTTTGTCCCGGTGGCAACTTTCGGCGCGCTGGGGGCATGGCCTCTCGCTCGCGATCAAGCGTCAATCGTTTCCGAAAGGCGGTTCGCCGCGTATTTCCTCGACGATGCTTTCTGCCGACTCTATTTCTTTTTCTGTGCCCCAGGCCGAGACTCTGACCGACCCCTCGGCGCCAAGGATACCGCCAGCTGCCAGAGGCATGGCCGTCACATCAGTCAGCGTCTCCAGGGCTTCCAATTCGGTGAAAATAAGCCCCGATACCGGCCAGAGGGATGGGCCTGAACCGGCTTCCGCCATTGCATTTACGGCGTGGCTGGTCCGATAAAGATCCCCCGGGATAGATTTTTCGAGGCCGACTGGCAGCAGCAAAACTCCCCGTCGTGAAATCAGACTCCCGATGGCCGCACCGATCGTTCCGCCGGTGGGGTGGCCGATAAGAATCCCGGCCTGTTCACGATCGTAATTAAGAGCATTGGCCCCTTTGATAAACACATCGCCAGGACCCATTTCGTCCACGGATTCGGTCGCAGATACGCCTTCCCAGCGCTCGCCGTTTCGGATTACAAGATCCGGCAATTTATTCGCAACTTTTACTTCACTTTCCCGTCCCGGAGGTCGAGTCGTTCCCGTGCAATAGTCGGGTTTATGAATGCTCTCTCCAAGTAATTCCTCAGCAATATAACCGTTTGTGGTCCCTTTGGCCACAGCGACTATGCCATCTTTCAGAGCTGTCTCGACCACTTCGCTTCTTGCAACACCTCGGGCGATGAGGCGTTTGGACTCGGCGACGGTCAGCACAAAACTTTTCTGAAACTGTTTGGCTCCCATGTGTTGTCGTCCTCCAGTCAAATGAGTGTTTGCGGGAACGGCGTGATGCTAACAGGTTCGGTGGGAAACGACAAACTGAAGGATATCACATCTCATCGAATCTGGCGCAGACTCGCGGCCGAAAATCGCTGTTCAGCGTTACTGCATGAGTGTTCTGACCCGCATTTCTCACGAACCTAAAAGAAGAATTAATATAAACGGCACTGCAGACAGATTTTGCACGGCATTTCGAAGCAGATCTGAGTACACAGAGTGTAGTTTGGATCTAAAAAAACAGTTCGCCATTCGGGAGCGGCGCCAGCACTGCATCTGCTTTGTCAGCCAGCACTTGAAGTATAATAATACTCCTGCGCTTGGCTTCCGCGCAGCTACAGCACTGGCGCGGCTTGAGAAAAGCGGGCTAATGTTTTTACGTTTCACCACATTGTTGATGATTGATAAGCAAGGCTCTGGAACCATGCTTTGCCGGGCCTGTCCGTGTGGTGCGATGCCTTTCGGTGTCGGCCCATGAGGTACGGCCCCACCCACGCAAGGTAGGTGGTAGCCTTTTTTGGCGGCGTTGCACCGATAGTGCAAAAGTACAGCCCCACCGACGCGAGGTCGGTGGTAGCTTACGGCGCGCTGGCAGCCGACAGTGCGGAGGCGCAGCTCCTCGTAACACTTTCTTCCCTACCGCCGAGTTTATCTCGGTGGAGGGGTACCTTTGCACTACCGGACACTGCCAACAACTCCCTCCTTACCACCGGGCTTGCCCCGGTGGGAGGGTACTTTTGCACTACAGCCCTGATGCCAAAACTCTTCCGCCAGGACCGGCCTTGTCCCGGTGGAGCGATGCTCCTGGAATTATGGTGAGGTGCGGTCTCACCGACACAAGGTCGGTGGTAGCCTTTTTTTGGGCGGAGCAGGCTCGGTAGTGCAAAGGTACAGCCCCATCGATACAAGGTCAGTGGTAGCTTACGGCGCGTTGGCAGCCGACAGTGCGGAGGCGCAGCTCCTCGTAACACTTTCTTCCCTACCGCCGAGTTTATCTCGGTGGAGGGGTACCTTTGCACTACAGCACGCGTGACCAACTCCCTTACCACCGGGTTCACCCCGGTGGGAGGGTACTTCTGCACTACAGCCCTGATGCCAAAACCCTTCCGACAGTGAAGACACCGCAACGGCGGCAACGACATATTGTCGCAAGCCCAGCATCAGTGCGACATGTTGTCAAGGCGGGGGGTGTGGTCTTTGCCGGAGGGGCGATCAGTAATAAAGGGGAGAGGGGGGTTTGATTGTTTTGCTGACCCCATTTGTTGGCGCTGGCGACCAAAAAACGCAGAAATCTGGGTTTTTTGGGCAGTTTGTCAGGAGTTGGCATGGCGGTTGCTTACTATTAGGGTAGCTGCCTGTCCCTACAAGCGTGGTGCTCCCACCCAACAATTCCAATACAGCACCACGTGCTGTCGGGCGAGTGCCCCCTCCCCGACAGATGCCCCTCAGCGGGCGGATCCTTTTGTTTGGATCCGCCCGCTTATTTTTTTGTTCTCGCTGTTTTGCCGTTTTCCCGATCTTGCCAGCACAGCGGTAATAGCTCCCAATTATCCGTAAAATCCGGGCAAGAAACCATACAGATGCAGAGGGCATTCGCTAAAATTGCTGCGCCAGGGGGATGGGATACGGGTCGGCAACATGCAATCGTCGTGACTATGAGAGTCCAAGTAAGGCCAATGGTGGTGATCTGAGTTTCCATATGCCGTCCCCGGATAACACTTTGTCTCTGCCCCTTCGGACCGTTACCATGGTTGCCTGTGCAGATTTAGCTTTACGCACGAATGGCAGAAATTGAGTCTATTGCCTGTGGCATATCGCCGGGCGTGACCCGGCATCTGCGTCCGCACCAGCAACCTGAGAAAGGACCATGATGAACAAAAAGCGCGCTGATGTTATCGAAGGTTCAAGCGGAAATGAAGGCGATTTCACGCCCGACCCCATGCTCTCGCGTCGGCTGGAATGGTTTCGCGACCTGAAATTCGGCCTTTTCATGCACTGGGGCGCATATTGCCAGTGGGGATGTATCGAATCGTGGCCTCTGGTTGAAGAAGATACCTGGGCCCGCCCCGATGATCTTGCGCCCTGGCAGGAATGCGATCGTGACCTGGATGAGTTTCGGCGACGTTACTGGAAACTGAACGAAACCTTCGATCCCTCAGATTTTAACCCGGATCGTTGGGCAAACGCCGCCGAGAAAGCTGGCATGAAATATGTGGTTTTTACCACAAAACACCACGATGGGTTTTGTATGTTCGACACCCAGCTGACCGATTACAAGATCACAGCTACCCCATGTCCGTTCAACCGGCGTGAGATCGATCCGACCCATGAAGTATTTGAAACGTTCCGACAGCATAATTTTGGGATCGGCGCGTATTTCTCCAAATCTGACTGGCGTCATCCGGACTACTGGGATCCCGAGCGTCTGCGTCCCGACCGTAATCCCAACTACGATACCTCGGAAGAA
Source organism: Planctomycetota bacterium (assembly GCA_018334735.1). Next base: position 3,636 of record JAGXLK010000041.1, read on the forward strand.
CCGGAGAAGTGGGATCGTTTCGTGCGTTTTGTCCACGGACAGGTCGAGGAACTTATGACCGGTTACGGCCCGGTGGATATCCTGTGGTTGGATGGCGGACAGGTCCGTCCTCCTCACCAGGACATCCGGATGGACGAACTGGCGCGGATGGCCCGATCTTACCAGCCTGAATTGCTCATCGCCGATCGCACGGTCGGCGGCCAGCACGAAAACTATCTGACACCAGAGCAGGAAGTGCCCGATGATCCTCCGGAAAGGGCATGGGAGAGTTGCATTACCATGGGCACAGGTTGGAGTTACCGTCCCGACGATGACTATAAGCCGGCCGGTGAACTCATACAGCTTCTGGTAGATGTAGTCTCAAAAGGAGGCAATCTGCTTCTCAATATCGGCCCGTCCCCCGAAGGCCGTTTTGCCCCCGAGGCCCACAGCCGTCTGGAGGAAATTGGGGCCTGGATGAAAATTAACGGTGAAGCCATTCACGGAAGCCGCGGAGTCCCTGAAACCCATCCCCACGGTTTTAGTTTTACGCGTAAGGACGAGCAGCTTTATGTGTTTTGGTCTCAGAACGAAAATGGTAATCTTCCTGTCACGCTGAATCTGCCGGTCGAGGCCGACGCTTGCTTGCCTGAGGTTGAGCTGCTGGGCTATGGACGTCTGGATTGTAAAGAAAGCGAAAAAGGACTGCATGTCAGCATCCCGCCCCATACAGCGGCCAAACCGCCGACGGATTACGTGTCAGTTTTCCGGACGAAAGGCGATGGAGAATTGACAGTGAAGACTTAAGGGATACTTTTCACGGACGAGGGTAAGAACTCTTATTGTTGGACCGTGGCCTGTGGGGTTGTTTTGATCCGCTTACTGGCTATTGTATCGGCTTGCGCAGCGTTTTACGGGAGCTTACGTTTTATTTACATGCTGGTCCGCGCGAGAATGCGTTGCGCGCGCGAACGCGAAAATGAAATACAAAATCAGGCGGGGGAAAACTTATAAAAAGGCCGGCAGGCCGGGGGCAGTCCAGGCCAGCGGGAGGGTACGGGCAAATAACCGGTTGGTGGGCGGAGTAGAATACCATTACCCGGCGGGCGTTGCGAGGTCGTATAAACACCGCGGCCATTTCGGTTCATGTAGGTGCTGATTGCTGACGGAACCGGCGTGACTCGCGCCCGCCGGCGGGGTTTATATATCCACTTGAAATCTCTGGTCCCCAGGGCAGACCAAAATGTCTGAGCGTTTAATTTGTTTCGTTACTGCATTCGGCAACAATCAAAATCTATCCGTCCGATTGTATTGTCAGATCCTGGGGCGATGCCTGCAACTTTGAAAGGAGTTTCTGGCTGTTCAATTCGCGGGGTTGACAGTTCTGCTCGGCGCACAGGGCGGCCGCCACGCCCGCGGCCTGGCCGACGTTCCCGAGAATACACTGGACGCGATACGCTGACATGGCGATGTGTGTGCCACTCAAATGTTTTCCTGCTACCAGCAGACCATCGACCCCTCTCGGCACGAGCGATCGGTACGGTATCCCGTAAGGTTTCACTTCGGGGTAATCCATGTTCGCCTTACCCTCGGTCCAGATATCGATCCCGCGGCCGGTGACCGTCACTGTGTCGTCAGGGATTCTCCCTTCGCGCAGGTGTTCGTAGGTGATGACGTATTCCCCGCGGATGCGGCGCTCTTCGCGCACGCCGATTCGCGGTCCGAGGTAGACGGCATAACCCTGATCCCGCAGGTAATCGAGATCGTCCGACATAAGATTCAGCGCTTCCCGCTGGGTGTCGGCCAGCGCCTGCGGATCACGCACGTCGGGGCAACGGATCCGGCATCCCCAGTGCAGGTAGATCCCGGTGTCCCACGCATCAAAATCGTCGCTCTTTGATCCGACGAAACCGTAGCCTGATACCAGATGACCTTCCTGCAACTGGCTGGATTCGATGGGTTTAGCACCCTCTCGTTTCTGGCTAACATACATCCACGTGCACTGCTGGACGGCGTCGGTGGGTTCTTCGGGGGCGATTTCTTCGCCGAAATCGTCTGCAGATTCCTCACCGAACATAATTTCACATCCCGCTTGTTCGCCGAGAGCACCGGCCCCCGTAGCATCAACGATCACCGGTGAATGGTAGATTTGTTCCCGGTCTCCGCATTGCACCACGGCGCCTGCAACGCGATCGTTGGCCCGGCTTTTTTCCACGAGCAGATTGGAAACACGGGCGTTGCGGACGACTGTCAGGTTGGATTCTTGCTGCAGCAGCGAATCAAAAACGCGGACGATATCGGCCGGAAGATACCAGTAGGACCAGCGAGGTCCATCCTGGCGGTCAGTGAGAGGGTATTTCTCGCGCAAAGTCCCCATATATTCGCCGACGACGCCCCTGCGGGGCCCCCCTCCGGGTTTGGCAACGAACTGGTCGACAGCGGCACCGCCGACCACGGCATCTTCTTCCAACAGAACGACGTCGGCACCGGCCCGTGCGGCTCCGATAGCGGCCGGTATGCCGGCGGATCCGGCTCCGATGACAAGAACATCGCATTCAAGATCGAAAGATTTATTCATGTGTGACATCTTTCCTGTTTCTGGGATTGTTTTACTTTTTTCAGTAATCGGAATATATAAGAGACCCTTGCTGGAAACGCCTGAACATTCTAACTTTTGGCGTAACCGAGCGGACTGGACTTCAGCCCCCGCAAAGCGGGGTCTGGAGTTCAGAACGCGGTTCACTTTTTGGAATTTCCGTGCTATTTGCATGTTTCCGATATTTGTTCGCCTCAAGTCCCCCTTCGCGCGCCATGCGGCGGACTCAGCTGAACTCGAGTCTTCATTCACTCGCGCGAAGCAGTCTCGCTGTTTTGTTGACTCAACAACGATCCTCCTTCGCGCGAGGCTGCCGAGCACGGCCGGATTGCTATGCGCCTGAGCTCACTCCACCACCGCCGTGCCCCAGAACTCGGGGTTGAGACGGCTTTCGTCGGGAAGATCGTCCACCACGTTGGCTTCAAAGCTGTTGTTAGCCCAGTAGGCCCGTTTCAGGGCGTTGCGGCCGGTTTTGTCGCCGAATATGTACCCGAGATCCATCTTCACGCCCGTTCCCGGCACGGGATCCCAGTCGAGCACTTCAAGTGGAATGGTTGCGGTGGCGGTGAAACCTTCCGCTGTTTTTTCATGTTCCAGTCTGACGGAATCAATCTCGATAATTCGATCGAAGGTCTCCTTATCGACGGGGGATTCCAGGAGGATCGGTTCTCCTTTGAATCCTTTGACCTTCGGTTCGAACAGCACGGCTTTTGTTTTGCCTTTCTGGCGGGTCACGATCAACCGCACGTCGCCCGGCGCCGGTTCGGTCCTGTCGGCCGGGGCATCGGGATTGGTCGCCACCTGGATATCCAGGCAATTTCCGCCGATGAAAATACTCTGCGGATCGGAGACCGAATTCACCAGTGGCGAGGGTGATGTGACCTCGTAATGGACATACAGATTTTTCTGATCCCGGGCCGCTTTGGCCTTGAAAGACAATCCTCCGCGCAGGGTTCGCTCCACCGGATCGGCTTCTTCCAGCGTGCGTTTCCAGCGGTTTACGATGAGCGTCTGGCCCTGCGCTTTCTGTTCTTTGAGTTTCCTGAGGCCTTCTTTGACTTTTGCCAGTTTGTCAGTCGTCATTTTCCACGTTCCGCCCTTGAGTTTTCGGACGGTATCGAGCCCGTGGACTTCCATGACGCGTCCGTCCTGATCGCCGGTCAGCAGGAGGTACCTTCCGCTCTCGTGGAGTTTGATCATCCGGCCGGTGAACAGCTCGCACATGACCTTATCGGGACCGAGCCCTTCGCTGGCTGGCGGGTTCATGATCATGGCAACGTATACTCCGTTGCGAGTGAGGATATGATATCCGCTGTAATACGTCGCGGCGCCGGTGAAATCTCCGGCCACCCCGAGCGGCGCGGTGAGAGCGTAGAGATCGCCGACACCGGGTTTAGGCATCGAGAGCGTTCGTTTCCAGAAGAGAGTGCCGCGGAGCCCCCAGATGCGCTCACCGTCGCGCGTGTAACGACCAAACCCGACATCGTTACGTTTGCGGACGGCGCTGTTCTGGTAGAGCGTGCCGTCATGCGAATCAACGAACATCGGAGGTCCCTGGGGATTCCAGGCACCGAACGGGAGGTCTTCGGGGTTTTTGAAATCATAGACCGGGATTCCGTCCGGGCCAATTTTTTTCGCTTTCCACATTTTCCGGGTCCGGGAGGTGTAGAGGTTCAGGTCTTTATCGACCCATTCGAAGCGACCTCCACGTCGACCGAATCCGCTGGCCGGGTGGTATTCCCCTTCCTCCCGACGCTGATTATCATTTTCGTCGACCCAGACCCTGTCTTTGAGGAATTGCATGACAGGTTTGAAGACCGGCCCATCGCGGAGGTAGAGCACGCTTTTGTGTCCCCATCCGTACTGACGACCGTTGGTGGCCGTGATCACGCTGAATCCCGAACCGTGCGAGGAAGCAACGGGAGGTCCGGGTGGAACGTTTTTGCCGGTGGAACGCCAGAGTGTGGAATACGGTTTTTTGGTGCCCTTATCGAGGTCGACTTTCCAGAGGACGTTGTGGCAGTAGACTTCATCGGGATGGCGCGGGTCCATCATCGTCCATGTTGAATACGCGCTGCCGCCGAAGAATTCGTCCACGTTTTTGCCATTGTCGGTGTCCCAGACGCTGATGCGTTTGGGGGCGTCCATGTGCTCGGCGACCCACAGACGTCCGCGGGAACCGAGCGCGCAACCGGCCGGTTTGAGCATGCCGGCGGGATCGTAGCGTCCCGTCAGGGGGCGTCCGCCGCGTTTACCGATGCTTTTGAGGTAACGTCCGTCGGGGGCGAAGACGCTGACGTTCTGCAAATCCCCGCGGTTGGTCACGTAGATCCGTCCTTTGTCGTCGGTGGCGATTCCGGCCGGTTCCTCGAGATGATCGTCGATGAGCACGCTGTGTTTGTTTCCCTGGACTCGGAGCACTCTCTCGTCGCTGATGGCGAGGACCGAACCATCTTTAGCCGCGGCCAATCGACCCGGCGTCGGGACGTTCCACGTCTGCGCAATTTCTCCGGTTTTGCCGTTGATGACGGCAACGAGGTCCCGTTTGGCGTATGCCATGTAGAGTTTACCGTCGGCGTAAACGAGGCCGCTGACGGCGTTGCTTTTTTTGTCTCCGCCTTCCGGCACTTCTGGTCGGCCGCGTCCTTCGGCGAGATTAATGGGCCGGAAATCGCGTCCGTCGAAGACGCGCGCGCTCCGGTAGCGGCCCGGATTGGCGGCAAAGACGCGGTTGGTTTCGGGGTCGGCGGCGAGGTAGAGCGCGTTCCCGCGACCTGAACTCGCTTTCTTGTCGCCGTCGGGCCCCACGCGGATCAGTCCCCATCCGGCTTCCCCGAAGGGCCATGCGAGGATCATATCTTCGCCGAACGCTTCGGCGGTGATGGGATCGGTATGATCGCCGCCCCAACCCCCGGTCCCATCGGAGGTCTTGTAGGGCGGGGTGCCGGAATTATGGACCGAAAGCAGGAATTCGGTGGTAATCGGGTCGTGGTAGAGTCCTTTCCAGGAGTATTCGCCTTCGGGTATCGGTCGCCCCCGGAAATCCAGTCCATCCCACTTTTCAGTGATCGCCCCCGCTTTTCTCTCTTCCTGGCAGACGACATTGCGCACCAGAACGTTGTCTTTGTCCCACAGGGAGATTGTGGTGACGCCGTCTTCGGGCAGCCGGTAGCTGAATTCGAGGGGTTTAGGTTTTTCAGCTTTCTTTTTGGCGACCCCTTTGATTTCAGGGACATTATTTTTCTCGGCGAAGATGAACTTTCCCCAGCAGCCGGTGCTCTGCCAGGGGAACCCCCCTCCGCTGATGACATCGCGCGCCCAGGCACCTTTCCCGGAATCTATTTTCAATCCGTCGGCGCGCGAGAAGTTGTACTGGATTGTTCCCGAGACGACATCTCCGGCCCGGGGCGGATTTTCGGCATCGAGAGTTTTCCACGGGATGCGGTATTCCATGACGTAACTCTTGCCATCGTCTCCTTTTTTGTAGACCGCATCGAAACCCGTCGGATCGACGAGTCCATCCGGTTTCCATTTTTCGGGGACCGTGTAGGCCATGTCTTTGCGGAGCTGGAGCCCCGGTTCTTTGCCGTCGGTGTAATACCAGAGAAGCAGGTGCTGGAGGACGTCTTTACCGTATTGTTCTTTCTTGAATTTGGTGTAGGATGCCGGATATTTATCGGTTCGGTCGATGACGATTCGCACCTGCACGGAGTCGGCGTTCCAGACTTTGTCCGGGTTGGCTTCGGGGTCGTGCCGGTTCATCATCGGGTCGGGATCGCGGATTTCGGCGCTGATGTAGAGAGCCTTATCGTCATACATCATCGCCATGCGACCATTTTTGCGTTCCCGGGTTTCCTTGGAGATATAGCTGAGGATCTGGCCGGAGAGGTCCCAGTCATCGAGTTTCCCGTCGATTGTAACTTTCCCGGGACGCGGGACGATGAACAGACGTTTATGGATACCCC
>JAGXLK010000691.1 GCA_018334735.1 Planctomycetota bacterium
GGTCATGGGTAATTATTGAAAACGGTGAGGTCTCCGAATCTGAATCTTTCGGCCAGGTGGCATGCCGGGCGCTCATGGGGAACAGGATCCGAACGTCGTGTGGCCCGTCCGATTTAATCGGTACGCAATTCATCTTCCGCCAGTTTCCCTTGTGCAGCGGCACCATACCCGCCATTGTATAGCTATCGGGCGATTTCTGCCGTTCGGCGTCGTTGAAAAGGCCCAGCTGAGAAAGACTGGGAGGGACGGTATCGGGCGTAATGCGAGGATTTCCCATTTTTGCCAGACCAGCAAGAGGTTTGACCTTGCCTTTGTCGATGCTGGAACCGTTGCCGTGGGTCCGGGCAACCTCCATTCGGTCCGGTGACCAGCCTTCTGCCAGCTGCAGTTCCCAAAAATCAGATCCGTCCAGAGATCCCAGGTCATACTCTTCGATCACTTTCACCACCGGCACCCGATGAATCACCTGGATCTGCGCCCGGCAATAGCCCCCGCCCTCCCATTCCAGTTCGTAAACGATTTCAGCGTAAACGGGCCCGCTGGAGACGAGTTCTACCCGCATCGCCCTGACGGGTCGTTCCGTCAGAATCTTACTGCTGCCAAGCCATTCGCTTTCGCCGCTTCGGAAACTGAGAATCGGAGCCTGAAGTTTCCGGGCCGGCACGGCCGGATCAAATGTCTTCTTCCTTTCCGACGGCAAACGAAGGGAGAGAAGATCATTCGATATTACAATGGCTTTTTTGTCGGCAGTAACGTGAACCCCCGCGTCCGTTTTTCGGCCGCCGCTGTCCCTAATTTCGTAGGTGGCCTCGGCATTCGGAGCCACCTCGGCCACAAAACTGAGAATTTTACCCTCTCCCTCTTCTGGATTTGAGAACTGCAACGGAATGAGTTTGCCAGTGCTGTCAAACAACCTCAGGTTCTTCCCAGCCAATCCCTCGCCCGTGAGCCTGTATCTCACGAGGTCGGGTGCGAAACCACGCCCGGTATAATCATGAATTTCCAGGGTCTTTTCAGCGGCTCCGATCCCCCCCGTGCATATCAGTCCGCAAAAAACAAACGTCAATATTACGAAAACTCTCAATCGTTTACAGCTACTCATTCTCTGACTTCTCACTGACGATCTCCTCGTTGAATTTTACTCCTATCCGCCTGACGCCGAGCGCAACCTATCTTCTCATTTGTTTTCAAGAAGCTTCTCCACACATTTTAACACCCGTTTAAAATCTGGATCCTCTGCTCCCACCGTGCCAGCCATCTTCAGAAGACGTCTCTGCTGATCGACAGGTGCCAGCAAAATAGCCCACGCGGCCCTTGTCCGAACCGCCTGATTTTCACGTTTCAACGCTGTTTCAATCACGCGAACGCGAAATGTTACCTGAATGTGAGGCATCTGAGAGATTGCGAACAGCGCACTTTGCCGGTCCGAATCGGACAGCGCCAGAACAGTTTCGGCGAACTGCGCTTCATCGGCTTTGCGCAGCTGAAGCGCACATAGCGCACGAATATCCGGCAGATGACATTCCCGCAGTATCTTTTGCAGAGCTTTTTGGGAAGCCGGACCGAGGGCCTCTTCCTCTTTGACCGCAAGGCAGGCCTGCAGGTAACCAGAGCCGAGCGGTTGCCATTCTTTTGCTGAGGCCGAAAGGCGCGGAATACCGCTTTTAGGGAAGCGGGCAAGTATGGCTTTCAAACGCCGGTTGCGGGCCTTCAACATAGCAATCTGCGCCCTCGCCCGTTTTCGCTCGCGCACTTTCTCGGGGGTCCGGTTGTACATGGGGCGCTGGGTTATATCCAGATTGTGTTCGATCGCCAGGTCGTGCTGAATCATCAGTTGCACGACGCTGGCCGCAGCTTTGCCATCTCCCATCAAACAGAGCGCCACCAGAATTTCCTGTTCCAGATCTTCCTGGAGTTTTGCCACAATCGGATTCGCCGAGCTGCTGGGATGCCACCCCGCGACCGCCCGCTTGAAAGGCCTCAGAAACTCGGGATCGGCGCATTCAGCAGCGGCCCGAACAGCGGCGAGCCGAAGACGCTCGTCTTTCCCGGAAAGGGTTTCGCCGCTCAGCTCAGGCGCGATCCCCTTCTTGCTTTCAGACAGGGCTTCCAGGCCATTCTTTGCATATTTCATTATGTACGGACGGGCCGTTCCGGGATCAACACGCGCCAGGACCCGCATCCCCAGAGCAACTCGTCCCGCATTGTCTGAAGAGGCCAGAACCCGCCCCGGTTGGATAAAACCCGATCCCACGACGTGTTCTTCAATCTGGCCAAAAATCGCGTTTGCGCCTCGTGGCTCGATATGCGTGCCGGATTCGGCCACAGCTTTCACAACGGCCAGGGCATACTCACGGCTTGTCGTGTGCCGAGCCAGACGAAGTATCCGGGCAGAAGTTGGTTTGCCCGAACCGCCCGGGGTTCCGATGGCCAGAGCATCATCTTCATCGCCGAAAGCCGATAAATCCACGTCCGTCAGCTTCCTCAACTCCTGCAGTCTTTTTCTATAACCGGCATCCCGGGAGGTTATGCGCTCTTTTGCGCGTGGTGCATCCGGCGTTTTCACCAGCCATGCCAGTTCACGCGAGAGGATCATCGGCCAGCCGTCCCATACCCAGAAAGGCAGGTCGCCCGGTTGGCGCTCACCGCACACCGTCCCGGCGAAAACGGATACCCTGCCTTTTCCGCTTTTGCCCCGGACTAAAACCGGGTGCCCGGCCGCTTTTATCAGAACCCGGGCACCATCACGCACCTGAAGTGGACTGTGAATGTAGTAAAGCAGTGGCCGGTGCCGCCAGGGAATTGCGTCGC
>JAGXLK010000692.1 GCA_018334735.1 Planctomycetota bacterium
AAAATCCGGGGGCTCACACCAAATCGGCTCCTCTGAACCTCTGAGAGCCCGATTTTGGGGTAAAGAGTTTTTCTGCCTCCCGCTAAACCACCGCTGCCAAAAGACTTCCAATCAGCGCAAATGGCTCGCACGCGGCCGCCGCGCCGCGGGCGGCGCAGTTGCGGCGGTGAAAAGCTTCATCGTATTCGGTGCGGTTTCGCCACATCGCGTGCAGAATCTTCACCCACCTGGGTTTTGTGGCTTTCATTTGCACATGAACGCGAAGTACGCCTGTAGCACAGGCTCCCTGGGCTCCTTAGCCTTGCGCGGATGGGGCTCCAGCCCGTGGCCGCTACTGCCCCCAACAATCATCCAGCGCAAGAGAGATATGCCGAAGCCCCAGTTTCTGCGCTTCGGATGCAACACCATACCCGAATCCATGTCCCACGCCCGGTAGAACCACGAGCCGCGAACTACCCCCAGTTTCCAGCAGCGCACGGTGCATTTCCGTGGAATGTCGCAGGGGAATCGTCTCGTCGGCATCTCCGTGCACTAACAAAAACGGAGGTTCCTCCCCGGTGATACGGTCCAGCGGCGTATACGTTCGGAAAAGATCCGCGTCGTCATCATATTCACATCCGAGCATCGCGCGAGCGGTCTCGTTGAAATACCCTTTGACCGGCCCACGATCATAGAGAGATAGGACCGGACAATAGCAGATCGCGAAATCCGGGCGGGTATGGCGATTTTCAATTTCATTACTGATACCAAGCGTATCGTCATCTCCGATAGTCGCGAGCATGGCCACGAGGTGACCGCCGGCGGACGAACCGAGGGTCGCAATCCGATCGACTCGGAAATCGTATTCGTTGCTGTGTCTGCGGAACACGGCCATGGCCAGGCGGACGTCTTCGATCATATCTTCAAAACTGTTTTCCGGGCCGAGTCGGTATTCGGCGGACGCGCAGGTGTAGCCTTTTTCGCAGAAATGTTCCGCCACCGTGTGCCATTGTTCTTTGGACCCGCCGCTCCATCCACCGCCGTGGATCCCCAGAAGTGCCCTGCCGTTGGGAACGTCGGGAAAGAACCAGTCGATCCGCCTCCGTTCCTGATATTTCTCGCTGTAAGGTTCGTTGAGAATCTTCTTCATTATTTTGAGAACTCCTTGCTTTTTGCACGGCCTTCACTCTCTATCTTGTGTTCGGCGTACTCGAGTTTGCCTTTGGCCGCAAGGGTCAGGGTGACCGTATTTTCGCGCACCTGCACCACCCCGGCCGTGCCGGAGAACTTTACACTGCCCTTCTGCCAGATTGTTCTTTCCGGTGCCAGAAAGGCATAATCGATTCCCTCGCTGTGTGTGACTTTGAGCCCCGCGTCTTCAGCGATGGATTCGAAATCGGGGGATGGTTGCTTTCGAAAACGCGGACAGAGCGCCCAGATGACAGGTTTTTGGGGAGAAATGGAAAGTTTCAGCCCGTATTGCGTCATGACTTCCGCGCCGCGTTTCCCGGTAGCCGCGCATTTCACCGACAGTTTGCGGGCCTTAATCCGGTCGCTGAGCGCATTCGGGGACGTCGGCCCTTCTTCCCCGATCACGAGATCTTCTTCAGCGTCGAGCATACTGTCATCCCCTGGATCAAGAGCCTCCGCAGTGGTCGGACCCTTATTGATTGCTTTTGCGGTGGACCATTCCTTGTTGGTCAGACGCGGGAATTCGCCCGCCCGGCCGTTCGCGAACCATATATCGCAGTCGACATCGTCGGTGCCTTTTTGCACGACGACTTCATCTTTGAGACGCGGCAGCTCTTCGGTGTAGAGCCAGTACCACCAGCTGGAGGATTTTGTCTCCGGTTCCAACCAATCCCGGAGCAGGAACCACGTTGGTCCCTCGGCTTTCTTGCTTTTGATGAACAGAATTTGCCGATGCGATCCGGATTGTTTCCCGTGCAGATAATCGGCGGCTGATGACAGACTGTTCTCGATCATGCGTCCCGAGTGTCCGAGGAGCACCCGGTTGTGATGCCAGCTCGGCATGTGGCCGGCGTAGCCCCAGTCGGAGCTGAGGATCCGGCCTTTCCCCCAGAGCTGGAAACTGCCCATATCCCGATCGTAGTGGTGGAGCCACGGTCCGATACGATACGGCATGTACGTTTCGTGCTCTGAGGGGAAGTGACTGCGCAGAACCGCTCCGAATTTCGGGAAGATTTCGCTCGACAGATCCAGGGATTTTTCGGCGTGCCATTCGGGATCGAGAAGCATATGGGCGTGCCAGTGGATACCGGCATCGCCGCCGACTCCCATGTTTTCCGGCTGGCCCTGTTGCTGCCACATCCACTGCATAGACTCAGCGAAATCGGGATCTTTTTCACGCCATATCGATGCCATCAGGCCGAACTGACTGCTGGTTTCGAACGTGTATGTATTGCCGATAGGGGGCAGGTGACGCCGCTTCTCAAAGCGTCGGTCCGGGGGAGTCGAGAGTTTGGCCAGGAACCGAACCGCCTGCCGGAGCCGCTTGTCGTAGACGATATCGGAGAGCCCGGCGTGCCGGGCGGCGAGACCAAACCACATGAATCCGTCCATGGCAGCGCCCTGGTAATGGGGGGCTTCGGCCCACCCGCCGTTCGGCCCAGAAAGTTGACGCAGATCGCGTTTCATGCGCAAGACGGTATAATCGGTCCATTCCGAGACATCGGGATGATCGGCGACGGTCATTGCGCACATGCCGACGCCAATGTAGGTGAAGATCGACATGTTCGGGAAATTGCGCAGCCTTTTTGCGTGATTGATGACGCTGGGGTCGGAGGCGCGGTAGCACAGGAAAGCC
>JAGXLK010000042.1 GCA_018334735.1 Planctomycetota bacterium
TCCCAACCGCCTTCGCTCTGCACCGGGAATGGTTCCCAGTATTTGTCTTTCCCGGCCCGGGGAGGGTACGGGGCATCCGGCTTCAGGGCGCTGACCTGAATCTCAAGGTTCCCGCCGATATGCGGGAAAGCGACGCTTCCGACGGGGACCGGTTTTTTGAACGCGACCAGAATGTACTGGTGGCGCGAACGCCGCTCCGTGGAATCGATGTACATCGGCCAACGGTCGGAATGGCGACGCTGGCCGGGCGGGTCACCCTGGAGGCGGAGGAGTCTCAAGAACTCCGCCCGTGGGTTGGCCGGCACGCGTTCTTCGGGTTTTTCGGGCACTTCCTCCGGGTAACTCGGTATGCAATGGTCGTGGTCCACCATAGAGGCCGTGCTGGCGTTCTCAAGAAAAGGAGCGGGACGGCTGAAAGACGTGTAGACTTTGTTCTCCCACGCAGCAAAGCCCCGCAGCCGCCCCGATCGATTCGCGCTTCCGTAGCGGAAAATCTGTTGTATCCGGTGTCCGTCTTCAGGATCGAGTCGGAAGACTTTCCTCCGGGCCTCAATGAAGACGGCTTCTTTGCTCGCCGCCAGCTTGTGCGGTCCTGTCCAGGGGCCGAAATCGTGCCGCCCCCAGAGTTTCTTGCCGCTGAGCTCGCATTCGATGAAAGCCACGCCGCCTTCCGCGCATCCGGCCCCGAAATACACTTTATCTCCCCGCGTCGTCCCGCAGTTGATACAGGCGTGATCCGCCAGCCATCCGTCCCGCCCCGAATGGCCCCGCAACCACGGAGTGCGATCCGAAAAATAGTTGCCGATATTCGGATACGGGGTCATCTGGTAGCGCAGTTCAAGCGGAGGCGCGCTCAGCGATTCCCATTCGTAGCGTCCGGGTTTCACGCGAATTTCCTGATCGTCACGCAGATCCCACACTTCCGAATTTGATCCTTCCGCCCGCATCTGCTGTGCCACCAGATAGCGGACGTGATTTCCCTGTTCATCTTTGATTCGGAAACTCAGAAGGCCGTTTCGCGGAATTTCATGTTCGATTTCGAAGGGAGGCACGGACGCGCGTTGCATTTTCGGGACGGGCCGGTCTCCCAGATCTGCCAGCGCGTGGAATGCCTGAATCCGGGCGACCGCCTCGTTATCGTCGCGCTCCTGGGGCCGAATCTTCAGTATTTTGAGTTTAAGCGCTGTCGTTTCGACGGGTTTCAGGGCAATTTGATGGCCGGCACGGGTCTTTTTCACGTCCGGGGGACGCAACCGATCCCAGTCATCGTCCGGGGCCACGGCCGGATTGGCGGCGGGATTTCCGGTGTAGATGTAGAGTTTGTAATCGACGGCGTTGCTCGAGAGAAAAATCCCATCGATTCTCCGGGCCTTGTCCCAGCTCAAGATGTAAAAAGAGGGATTGATCTCGCTGACCGGTGCGCGCAGGATTTTGCCGGAGGTGCGCGAATGTTCCTCGGGATCCGGACGCGTATTGACCCAGGTCCGGCCCGCCGGAAGAGCGTTCGCGGACGATCCGAACGGCGCATCTTCGGCTGTCCCCACCGCGGCAGGCGTCAGAGTGTGAAGACGGTTCTTGAAAAACAGCCAGTGATCGAGCCGAGAACGTCCGTGGCGGCGGGTATCGGTGAAAAGAAACGCCCGGGTTTTCGTCTCCGGCGGAAAAGTGAACCATCGCAGTCCCTCGCGCTGTCGGCCGAGGTTCGCCTTTTCCCATTGACTTTCATCGTCAGGGTCAGGATCCCCCTTCACTCCTCCTTTCAGGTAACGGATTTCTCCGCCATTGCTCGACCAGCGAGGTGGAGAACTGACGACCATGGAACCCACCGTGGTTTGCTTCTTGAGAACGAGGAGATAATGCCCCGTGCGGCATCGTTGGAGGGCCCAACCTTCGCGCCGTCTGCTGAAACCCAGTGTCGTTTCGAGTTCCTCGGGGTTCGGTTTGACGGTCTCCCCGTCTTTAATTCCCCGGGTTTCTTCGCGATCAACCGCCCCCATACGGAACGCTCGCTCGAATAGGGTCTCATCGGCCCTGACAGCACTTGCCGCGAAAATCAGGACGAATGTTGTTATCGAGAAAGCGACCTGTCGGCTAAACCACCAGCTTCTCGACGGGAGATGGTTCCTCAACATTTCGATTTCCATTGCATTCGGTGAATAAATTGAGTCATTTTTCGAACGTCAATTCGCCCCAGTTTCGGGGTTCGAGTTTGAGTTCGAACACTTCGTCGTTGACGATTCCCGTGTTGCGGTTGGACCAGTATTTTCGAAGCACCACGTCGGTTCCCGCGCGGTTGCTGAAAGTGACTCCGAAATCGCCTCGAATCGTCAGGCCGGGACGTGGTTTGAGCCCGAGAACATCAAGAGGCACGGCGGCTTCCACGACGTAGCTTCGTTTTTTTGTGGAGACCGCGATCCTGGCTTCGTCGACGGTCTGCACCGATTTCACTTCAAAATGATGGATGACACCGGAACTATAAACCACCGATTTGCCATCGCCAACGGGCCCTTTCTCCCGGTAGATGACGGCTTGCGGCTCACCCTTGACTTTTCCGATGGCCAGGCGCAGATCTCCTTTGGCGGCGGAACGACGTTGCGGGTTGGCATCGGGGTTGGTGCCGAGTTGGAGGTCCACCGTATCGCCGCGCGAATAGAGGTTTTCGGGTAAGTTCGCATTGTTCTTCCAGGTTCCCGACCGGTCGTTCACTCTGCAGGCGAGATAGAGATTTTCCTGATCCCATCCCAGGGCCGTCTCGATGCGCGGGCCGCCGCGACTATGAACGTAGTAGCCCGCGAACCAGGCTTTTTCCCACTCATCGAGCTCTCCGTCAACTTTGGGAGTGACGCGGTGAACGTCGGTTTTTTTGACGCCGGCGAGTTTCTGTTTGCGTCGGCTGTAAAAGTTGCGGCTCTTTGCCACGCCGGCTTCGGTCTGTTTCAGGGAATCCCCGTCCAGCCGGCGGATGGAATTCAGTCCCGTCAATTCGATGATCCAGAACCCAGTTTTGCCGGCCTGAATGAAGGCCCGTCCATCGGTGGTGCCGGTGAAGAACCCGCCGAAATCTTCCCCACCCATTCCCGGCGGGCAATCGTCCATCAAAACACCCGGTTCGGCTTTTTCCGGCCAGTTGACTCTGGCGGGATCGGCGGTGAACAGATTCGCCACGTAGAGGCCGTCGCGCGTAAACCCGTGCCACTCTCCGACGTTGGAATTGACCACGAAAACCTCTTCGTCTCCTTTCGTTTTCGCGCTGCCGATGAAGGCGAACGTGCCGCGCAGGAGCCCCGGTTCACCCTCGGGCGCCCGATGTGAGCCGTGCACCCCCGCCCAGGCGTTCGGGTAGGTCCAGAGCAAATTACCGCTATCGGCATCGAACGCTTTCAGTGGATTCGAATGCGACATGACCACTTCACCGTCCAGACTCGGCAGCACACTTCCCTGTCCTCCGCCGTAGTGGGCATCCGGGATCGGATGGGCGGCGCTCAGGTCGTATTTCGGCGCTTCGGTTTTGGTATAACCAGAGACGGGGAACTCCCAGATCGTGCCGTCTTTCATGGGGAAATAAGCGGTCAGGCTTCCGTTCACGCCGAGGTGTTGCCACGCGCCGCGCATGCGAGTGCCGATGTCGCGGAACGACAGTTCCTCTTTCTGCACGTCGCCGTCCCCGTTTCGATCCGCCCAGGCAAAAACTTCACTGTCAGTGCGATCGGCGAAAAGCGCGTGTTTGCTGAACGGCATGAGGCGTTTCCCGCGGTGGGCGGAGAAACGCTGGCGCGCGTTGCCGACCACGGCCACCAGCTTAAAATCTCCGGGACCGCCACGACGGTAGACTTTTAACATGGAGAAATAGCGGTGCAGTCCCTGGGCCAGGTACCAGCGGCCCTTGGCTTTCACGTAGCGGCTGGAATGCGTCCGTTCCAGGGGGAATTGGACGTTGACCATGCTATCGGCGGCAATTTTGCCGAGACATTCGTCGCGTCCGGTCTTCGGGTTCACCCGCCACTCGCACATCTGGCCGACACCGACATAGGGATCGTCGGGTTTGAGCGCGCCGCCGTCGGCGCCGTAGTGTGAGGAACCGAAAAGCTCGCGCAGCAACTCGCCATCCGTTGTCCAGACCGACCAGCGTTTGGGTTTGTCCACGTGTTCGCCGATCCAGAGACGGCCTTTGGGTCCGACGGTGAGTCCGATCGGTCTCAGCAACGCCTCAGCGTCCCAGGGCCCGTGGGAAGCGCGGCGGCCTTTCTTCCCGATCTTTCGAATCAGTTTGCCATCGGGCGTGAAGATATGAACCTGATGCGTTTCGCCCCAGAGAGCCACATAAATTTCGCCATCGGGTCCGCAGGTGATACCTTTCGGGGCATCCAGACCGGAGATTACCTGCTTTGCGTTGCCGTCCTCTGGATTCCAGCGCAGGATTTTGTCCTCGCTTATGACCAGAATCGAACCGTCGGCAGTGTTCGCCATGCGGCCGGGCGATTTGACGGTAAATTCTTTCTCCAGTTTGCCGCTCTTGATGTCGACCCGGGCGAGGACATTTTGTGCGCTGAAACTCATGTATAATTTCTCGTCAATGCCGACGGTATCAGCGGGTGTGCCCGGTTTTTTGGCGCCGCCGAGTTTTGGGATCGGCAGATCGGCCGTGCCGGTGGCTGAAAATGCAGCCAACGACCCATCGTCCACTCTGGCGTGGAAGACGTTCATCCCGTGCGGGCCGGCGTAGACATCGTTTCCGTCGACGGTCAGCAGTTCGGTGCTGGCATAGCCGCGTCGCACGCCCCAGATTTTGTGGTAATTGTCAGGATTCACCGCGATGAGCTGGGTGCTGGCTTCGCCGCCCGACCAGCCCAGTATGACCCGGTTCCCCGCCGTGGCGGCGGCGATCGGAACGCCGTGATCGCCGCCCCAGTCGCTGTCCTTCTGGAAATTATTCCAGGGCGGAGTGCCGGCGTTGTGGTAGACGCCGCGGTAGACCAGGTGAAGATCGTCGTGGACCAGTCCTTTCCATTTGTACGTTCCGGGCACCACGGGTTTCCCGGGATCGAGTCCGGGTTTATCCTTCAGACCATCCCACATCACCGTATGTTCGCCGGCGGGGAAATGCCGATCGCTCACAAGATTCCGGATCCGGTTCCCTTTCTCATCGTCGATGGCGATTGTAACGTAACCTTTTTCTTTCAGCTCAAAGGTAATCGGAATGTGGCCGGGAAGTCTTTTTTCCTCGATGAGACCTGCCCAGTCGACGACCGGCCGTCCGTCTTTCATTTCAACGGGGAACTCCCGGCCGTCGGCGAGTCGGACGGGGGCGGGTTCGAGGTTTTTCTTTTTCGTAAAAACCCCTTTCCCCCACGATCCCGTGGCGCGGAAGGTGAAGATGCGGTCGGGCTTAGGCGCGTAGAGGTCGCCGACTTTCCAGGCTTTATCGAAACGCCCTTCCCAGGTTATTCGGCAGGTATCGCCCGCGCCGAGGGGTTTGCCGGTGCGGGTGAGGAGTTTCCACGGGAGGGCAATTTCCTGGAAGTAACCATTGTTGTCTTCGACTTTCCGGAACGCCATCTTCGCGCCTTCTTTGAGCGCATCGGGAACGGTTCCCTCTTTCCCGCCCCGGCTGAAAGTGCCGTAGTAGATGTCCATAACCGGCTGACCTTTGCGGTCCTGCCAGGCGGTGACGTGGAGGTAGCGGTCTGTTTTGAGTCGGACCTGAAAACAATCTCCGTTCCACCCTCGTCCGGCGGCTTTGGTGCGCTGGTTGTTCAGGGGATGAGGGTCACGGAACCGCGCGAGCACGTAGAGGTAGTCCGCATCATACATCGCGTGGACCCATGTGGCGGCCTCGTGTCGGTTCTTTTGCACGTTGGGACAGCCAAAAACGCCGCCGCTCAGGTCCCAATCGCCGGTTTTCCCATCTATTTTGACATTTTTAGGCGGAGGGACAATTCGGATCTGGCGGTTTTCGGTGGGAGTGGCACCGACGGGAGCCGCACCCCAAAAAAGTATGACAAGACCTGCAACGAGGCCGACGCAATAAATTGCTTTTTTTCGACGAGCTATGTGCATGAAAGACCTCTTATAGTTGTTTTGCTTCATGGGAAGACGTATTTGCCCGAATTGTAGAGGGGCACGTATTTATCGATGTTGTCGCGGGCCGTTCTATTGAGGTGAACCCGGATTTGCTGAGTGAGCTTTCGAGCTGCATATCAGATTTCCTTTTTTGATATTCGGTGTTTTCAGCACTGACAGAGGCCCCCGATCCCTCACGTGCGGGAAACCGGTCAATTGTTATATAAGTTTATGACACAATACCGGCGGCGTCAAGGGAAATACGGCGCGGAGGACTTTGCGCTATAGACTATTTCGCGGTTTGGTGACCGTGGATTTGCTTGAGATGGCCCCCGATTTTCGAATGAAGCCGGACGCAAATCCCTCACGTTCTCTTTGGAAACGTATCAGGCTCTGTCTGAAAATGCGGATCTGGATTCGAGCGGCTGCATTTGCGGTCGGCTTTGTCCGCCTGCATCGGCTTATCTCCACTGGATAGGCCTGCTTCGGCGTCCGCGCCGACCACAAATTCGCTCGCTCTCGGTCCGACGACCGCATTCTCAGACAGAGCCTAGCCTCAACGATTCTGTAAGCCTGCAACTGCGCTTCTCGACCGCGTATCCCGCAGACTCGAGTTCAGCTAAGCCCGCCAGCGGGCGAAGGGGGACTTGAGGCGGACAAATGCCGGGAAATGCGAACACGTCTGGAAGTTCCAACAAACTCGACCAGTTCGCTTGCGGGTCCGGGCCTGCTCACAAATCCGCCGGGACTCTCAGGGGCGGGCGCTGAATGAACGAATTTGCAGCCACAGGAAATGGCCGATATCGTCCTGGCCAGCTCGAATGTCTCTCAGGAGTTTCTTTTTTTGCTGGCTCCAGCTCAGGAGGTGTTGCTGGAGCGAAGTAAATTCTTCATTTGTGAGGAAACGCGGCTGGTAACTGGTTTTCAGGTTATTGCTCATAATCGGATAGAGCCGGAGGTTCAGCCACATTTTTTTGTTGCTTTTTCGCAGAATTAGCAAGCCCACGAAGCTGAATGGAAGAGCTTTCTTTTTCTCATATCGTCCAGATGAGTTGAAGACGAAATTACCCAGATTATAGATGACCCATTGCCCATTAATTTTTTCGATTTCCTGGAACATATGGGCGCCGTGTCCCAGAACCACATCTGCGCCGGCGGCAATCATCGCTTCGGCCAATTTCTTCTGGTGGTTCGAGCGGCGCGCGTAGTTTCTGCCCCAGTGGGGAAAAACGATCGTGAAAGCCTCCGGATTTTTACGGGTTGTTTCGCCAACCTGTGCGTATATTGTTTTCTGCGTGAAAGCATTCACGCCTCCGGCGATGCTCTGGGCGTAGAAACCGTATGTATATTTGTATCTCTTGTATATTTGCATACCGCCCAAAATGGTGACGGTGAACTGGTTTTCTCCGAACGAAAAAGTTTTTGTCCAGGGGCGCGCGGCTTCTTCTTCGTTTTTCCGCCTCCGAAGCAATCAATCCCATTATTGGAGAGTGTGTTATAGGTATCCCGCAGGCCACGGACTCCGTAGTCAAGGCTGTGGTTATTGCCGAGAGATACGGACTGGACATTGAGCTGATGCAAAATTTTAGGAGCCAGTTCCATGTCGGACCAATGAATATAGGCTTTCATACCTCTGAACGGTGAAACATTCGCGTCGGTCACCGGAGTTTCAAGGTTGACGACACTTATATCGCTTTTTTCGGCAAGCGGTTGTACTTTTTCGATGCTGCGCAGGCAGAACTTTTCGAAACGTTCCCCGGTTCGGTGAGGAGATTGGTCCTGGAGCTGGTAATTTTCGCCCCATGCCGTATCGCCCCCGAAGAGGATACGCAGCTGAACCTTTCCGGAGACCATTTCAGGATCGAGTTGCTGGAAAAAGCCGAATTGGGGTTGCGGTTTGGGAGAGAGACATCCTATCGCGCAGAAGACACAGAAGAGAGCAGTGAGTAGACCGGTTAGAAAGCCCTTTGCCCGAAACTCACTCAGCCCGTTTGAATGCTTATGGGTTTGCGGAAGATTCATTTTTTGAGGGCATCCGTGAACTGGCGAACTTCCTGCTTATAGTTGTTCTTTTTGACTTTCTTTTCTTTCAACCCCAGGGTGGCGAGCGCTTCGCGCTGGGAGAGTTCGGTCATATGCCGGAAGGTCCGATCAATTCCCGTACTTCCCGTCGTCAGAAAGAACGCCACGTTGGGGAGTTTGTCCTTGTTTTGATCGATCCAGGTGCGGACGGCCGGGCACATTGACCAGGCCCATACGGGGGTTCCGATGATTACCGTTTCATAGGCAGCCGGATCGTGGGGAGGCGATTCAATGTCGGTTTTTTTCTTGAATCCGGCATCTTTTCCCCCGCCCATGAATCCGAGGACCCCGGCCCGGTCTTTCTTATCGATGATCCGTCCGATGTCGGCCTCAAGTTGTTCGGCGATTTCTTCGGCAATTATCTTTGTGTTTCCCGTGCGCGAGTAGTAGATCACAAGAAAGGGTTTCTGGCTCATTTACAGATCTCCTTCCGTTCTTTCGGGTTGGCTGAGTGTGATTTCTCGTTCGGCGTCTCTTTCGTCCCTTGTGCTCCATGCGTATTCGAAGCGAAACTCATTTTTCAGGGGTGATGGATCTTTCATGGAATTTTTGTCCAGTTCTCGGAATTCTCCGTCTTCGAGTTCCGTGACACAAAAATCAAATCGACGCAGATAACCGGGTTTGTTTTCCAGAGCAGCATTCAATTCTGATTTTAGGTTTTCGTAAAGCTGACCGTGCGTTCGGATCTTTCGTCGGGCGATTGTTTCCTCATCCGGCTTTATGATAACACCGATTTGTTCTTCCCCATCGCGGTTCTGGATGGCGCGCACGGTGAACTCGTCAATGGTCGGGCAGGCGGCCAGGGCCGGGGCAAGATCCTCTTCGGGGAAGACTTTTTTGCCACCCGGCAGGACGATCACGTGTTTGGAACGTCCGACTATACGGTATCGTCCCGCCGAGTCGCGCCGGGCAATGTCGCCGCTGCGCAAACCCGCGGGGCTTTTCGCTCGGGCGGTTTCATCGGGATCTTTGTAGTAACTTTTCATGACCTGCGGTCCTTTGATCAACATTTCCCCCTGTTTGTCACGGTCCACGATTACGTCCTGTTCGGGGACATCCGCAAGATAGATTTCTGTGTTTTTGAGCGGTAACCCGATGGCCCCCGCGAGCTTTTCATAATGCCGGGTAAAAAGAAAACGCCAGCGTGAGAATTTCTGAACAGTGCCGACGGGGGAGAGTTCTGTCATTCCCCAGCCCTGGACCAGAGGGATACCTAATCGCAGATATCGGCGCAGGAGCTGCGGATCGAGCCTGGCTCCGCCGCTGACGCAGAATCGAAGCTGGGCCCCTCCGAAAAGTTTTTTGTGTAATGTGCGGAAAAGAATTGGGCCGATATTCACACCGGTCCACTTTTTTATGGTCCCGCTGAGATTTTCGGTCTTGCGAAGTTTTTTCAGTGCGTCCTCTCGTGCCGCTGCTGTCTCGATCCCGGAAAGCAATGCTTCGAATACGCGGGGCACGCCAACGAATACGGTTGGCTTGATGGATCTGATGAAATCGCTGGTTCTCCGATTTTTTACATCCCCCACGGCCATACGGGCACCGGCATAGAAAGGCAAAATGACGGTGGTGGTCAGAGGGTAAGCGTGATGATGGGGTAAAATAGCCGGCAGGCAATCGCTGGGATGAACTTTGAATCGCTGGCAGCATGCGGCGACGTTGGCCAGAACGTTGTGATGGGTGAGGACCACGCCTTTTTTTCGCCCCGTTGTCCCCGACGTATATAGAATTTGAGCAGGTTCTTCGGGATCCGGGCTCACGGTTTCGGCGGAACAATCCGTTCGGGAGATGTTTTCTGCGGTCAACAACCGGATACGCAAATCGGACACCAGGTCGGCCACTTTATCGCGATCATCAGATTTGACGATTACCCCTCGCGATTCGGAATGGCGCAGGGCGTATAGGACCAGCTCTGGCGAAGAGTCCAGGAATTCGTATTCGAGTGGCACAGCAACGGCGCCGGTGCGGATGATCCCGTAATAGGCAGTGATCCAC
>JAGXLK010000693.1 GCA_018334735.1 Planctomycetota bacterium
CGTGAACTGCGTGAACTGTTGGGAGTTGAGGGCGAGCCAGGAGGCCGCGCAGAAAGCGGCCAGAAAATAGAGCGGAACAATCAGGAATCTGAGGGCGCGGCTTCGCCACTGGATAATGAGGACAACAGTTCAATCGCCCGGAGAAATATTGAGAAGAAAGGGGGGAAGGGCAGAAAACAGGAGGCGATTAAGGTTTTGCTCCGACGAAAAATCGTCAGGGGCGAGCTGCGTCCTGGCGAGCTCTTGCCGCGGCGGGTCGATTTGGCCGAGATGCTTGGAACAAGCAATGTAACGATCCAGTCTGTAATGGATGAACTTATCGAAGACGGCTTTCTACGGGCGGTTCGGGGCCAGGGAACGTTTGTGGCCGATAGAGGGCCTCACGTGTCTCGCTATGGGGTTGTTGTCCCGGGTGGAGAATGCGGGGAGAAGAGACGTTATTCACAGTTCTGGGAAGCCATCTGTGTGGCCTCGCGAGAACTGGCGGCTGCGACGGAATGCGAATTCCCGATTTTTGATACACAAGACCTTTCGTCTGAGGGCAAGTTGGATCGCGATCTGAGGAACGATCGTCTCGCGGGTTTAATTTTCGCTGATGCACCGCATGCCGAGGGCATGAGCGTTTTTCGCAAAGCGTCTTTGCCAACGGTGGCCGTTGTGGCCGAGTCGACGTCCACTGAGATGCCGGTGGTGCATCTTGACATGCGCGGTTTTATGAATCGGGCCGTCGACCATCTGGCGGATAATGGTTGTCAGAAACTCGCGCTTTTAACAGCCCGCGGCTCGCGCGGCACAAGGGAACATCTGCATCAGTGCACGCAAAAACATCAAATTGCTGTACGTCCTTATTGGGTTCTTTCAATTGATCCCTGGTCCACAGAGGCGGTCATTACGTTCGTCCAACTGCTTATGAGTAACGATAAGGACAGGCCGGATGGTATTATAATTGCGGACGACAATCTGGTTCCTCAGGCGACGACGGGATTGCGTGCGAGTGGTTTGCGGGTTGCCGAAGACGTCCAATTAATTGCCTATACGAATTATCCTTCGCCGACGACGAGTCATACTCCAGTGACGCGTCTGGGCATCGACGCGCGTGAAGTGTTAAAAGAATGTATCCTTCAGATCGACCTGCAGAGGAAGGGGGAACCTCCTGCCCCTGCGACGTATGTGGACCCACGCTTTGAAACCGAGATCCACCCCGAAGCACAGATTCTTTCGCTGCAAAGAAACTGGGGAAATGAACCCGAAGTAGTGTCAATGTGAGAAACGTTCATACTTTTTTGGCTGGCAGTATTAAGGGACTGAGCGAACGATGTTAAACGATTCGAGAAAGAACAGGACGGGAAAAAGAGGAGTCCGCGAAGATCGGGACAAGGGACAGCGCAAAACCTGCCCGAAATGCGGCACCGAATCTCTTATTCCGGCAGTTTTGAAACGGTCGGGGATCGAGATTGATCGGTGCAACGAATGCCATGGTATATGGCTTGAGGGGGGAGAACTCGAAGATCTGCTCGGGGAACTTTCCGTGGACTTTCACGTGCCTTCCAGAGCCACATCAGGAAGTAAGAGGTGTCCGGAATGCGATGAACCCCTTTATGTTGTGGGCTATCCGCATACGGGGATCATTATCGATATCTGCAAAAAATGCGGTGGCGTCTGGCTCGACCATGGAGAATACGGTCAAATACGGAAAGCTCTGCACATGCTGAAAGATCTCGGATGGCCGCGCCGCGGCGAAAAGGACAATTTGCTGCGTCGACTGGTGAGTTACATCTCCGGTAAGCCGGTGAGCGTTTGCTGAGCAATGCTACCCACTCTCCAGGTCCCGCGGCCGACTGGACTTCAGCCGGAGTACGCGTTTAGCGTGTCGAGTGCCGTTCCAGAAAAGGCCCGTAGGGCCGGAGCAGACGTAGCCCCGGGCGATCCGCCTCCTTCGGCTGCTTCCCAATGCTAACCCGGGGCTCGTTCGGCCAAAACAGCGGCCTCATTTCGCCCCGGGCTACCTCTGCCACGCCCGCTCCGCGGGCTTACCGACAGCACCAACGCTAAACGCATACCAGCCGGAGGCTGGAGTCCAGAATGCGGACCGACAGCTACCTGGCATTTCACGGCATTTGTCCGCCTCAAGTCCCCCTTCGTCCGCCCCGAGCGGACTCAGCTGGACTCGAGTCTGCAGGATACGCGGTCGAGAAGCGGAGTTGCAAGCTTGCAGAATGATTGACACCAGACATGAGGTTTATGTTACAACAACCTTTAAAGGCTTTTCCGAAGGAAACGTGAGGGATTTGCGCCCGGCTCTGTTCGGAAGTCGGTGGTAATCTCAAGCCAGTCCAGCGTTGTCAAACAGGAAAATGACCCACAGCGCAAAGTCCTCGCCGGGGGCGCTCACTTGAATTTTATGGGTTTGTTGATCGCTCTTTTGAAAGCTTCCGTGCTGAGCCACTGGACATGTCCGTCAACGTATGCCGCGTTGCCGCCTCCCTTGTGGCTTCCCGGTGCGTCATGCACAAGCACCACACTTGAAGGATTAGCAATTTCATGTATTTTTTGTCCGCCGAGTCCCTTGCGGTAGATGTACTTTTTGTTTGAAGCCGGGCAGAGAAGAATTTCGGCATTGTTTCCAAGGTACTCTTTGACGGTTTCTGGCTTGAGGTCGGGGGGCAGTTCGCCAGCGTGATCGTTAGCGTACATCATGCAGCACATGCTGATCTGCCGCAGGTGGTTCATACAATTTAGCCGTTTTGCATTGCTACGCGCCTTTCGCAGAGGAATTTCGAAAGAACTGATGAGCTTCTCAGG
>JAGXLK010000694.1 GCA_018334735.1 Planctomycetota bacterium
GGGGCTCTGGAGCACGCGTATGGTGCGGGACGAGCGATATAAACTGATCTACCACGCGACCGGGAAACCGGAGTTCTATGATTTAGGCGAAGATCCAGGAGAACTGGACAATCGGGCATTCGACTCAACGCACCGCGGGGAAGTTCACCGGCTAAAAGGACGCCTGCTGGAATGGATGGAAAAGATCTCCGACCCGCTGCTCAATTCCTGGACCCGGCGGCATATTACGGAATGTTTGCCGTAGCCAGAAGTTATTGCTCTGCGCCACCGCCCAACTCCCGGTAGAGTTTAAACACCGCCTCCGCGGCGGCCGGAGCTTCCCAGCACTCGCGAAAATCGGCCCGAGCGGCCTTACCCACCGCCTTCAGTCGCTCAGGCGACGGCAACAGCTCCTGTAATGTGTTTGCCAGCGCGCCGGGATGTTCCGGCGGGATCAAAAAACCATCTTTGCCGTGTTCGACAAACTCTTCCATACCGGTCACAAGGGTCGCAACAACAGGGCGGCCCGCGGCCTTGGCTTCCAGTAAGACATAGGGCATTCCCTCCGCTCGGGAAGGCATCACCACGAGGTCGCTGGCGGCGTAGTAGAGAGGCATACTGTCGGAATAGCCACAAAACAGCACCCGCTCGCTCAGCCCCTGCGACCGGATTCTGGACCGGATCCAGTCTTCCATAGGTCCTTCTCCCACCATCACGATTTTCAGATCCTCGGACGCCCGGCGCATTTTCTCGGCCGCGCTCAACAGGATATCGGGCCCTTTCTGCAAGCGGAAACGTCCGGCGAATAAGGCCAGCCGCGCCTCCAACGGCAGATCGAGCGCCTCCCGGGCCTGTCGGCGGTCGGGGCCCTCCCATTCCTCGGGCAGAAGGCCGTTTGGAATCAGTTCCGCCCGGGCAGGGTCAACGGGCATCGAATCGATCAGAACGTTCTTTTGATAATTGCTCAATACCACAAACCTGTCCGTCCAGCGAGCGGCCAGTCGTTCCAGGGCGAGGTACATCGTTCGTTCCAACCCCTCACCCACATGAGAAAACGGAAAGACATGCGGGGTATGGATTGTGGGGCTACCGCAGCATCTCGCAGCCAGCCGGCCGATAAAACCCGCCTTAGCACAGTGCGTATGGACGACATCAAAACGGTGCTGATGACAGAGGCTCACCACACGTCTCAGAGTCTGAAGGTCGATCGAAGGGCGCGGCTCACGTCGCATAGCAATTTCATGGACCTTCCAACCACCTTCGGACCAGCGGCGGAAATCGGCCCGCACGTGAGGTGCGCGGTTCGCTGAAACCGCAAGATGGATCTCAAATTCCTCCGGATCAGCATACCTGAGCAGATAATCCAGATGCCGCAAAGTCCCCCCGAGAACCCCTTCCATGGCGATCAGGATTTTTATCTTCTCAGTCATAAAGTTCTTTAACTTTTTGCAGCAGTAATGCACCTATGAGTTTGACCAGCAGCCCCTTCCAACCGTTCTAGCCCGGATTTTTGGTTGAGAAGGGTTATGAACGGTGTTCCATAAAGATTCTACTCTGATTGGGCAAGAATGGCTTCCAATTATCAGTAAAATCCGGGCCAGGTAGAGGAATCATTCCAGCATCTCTTCCGCATCCTCTTCGCTCCGTTGCCAGCCCTTATTCTTCACCCACTGGATCACGTCGGACGTTTCGTCGAACCGCAGCAGCAGAAGTGCAACCAAACCGACAATCATTCCGCCCAGTGTCGGAATCACACAATGAATAAGTTTCTGCAACTCGTATTTCGCACTGGGAGGACGCCGGAAGGTCACGTCGTCCAGAAAAATACCGTCCCGGGGAACCGATATGGTTACGCCATCAATGGCCTGGAAACGTTCCAGGTTCTTGAAACCGAGTTTCTCCGCCGTCAGGTCGATTTTCTGCCAGCCGTCAGGGTCAAGATCAACTTCCTGCTCGACCCGTTTATCACCCGTGTGGAGGGCTATCCGGGCCGTGGCAGGTTCTCCGGTAGTGTTCCGGAGCCGGCATCGGAAAAGTTCGGTCCCCGAGAAATTGTACCCCGAAAGGTCGCGTTCCACTCCACCGGCCGGGATGCGCAGAGCGTATCGGGAAGCTTCCTCGTCCAACCGCGTATCCTGCAGGGTGGGCACCTGAGAATCGCTGGTAGACAGCGCACTCCAGCCGGGTTGCGCAAAATTCTCCGTCCAGATCTCCCGCCCTTCTGGGCCGCTTATCGTGACCTCACGGATATAAAGAACGTTGGGTTTTTTCCGGTCCGATGCCGCTTCCCGCCAGTGCAGCGTTTCGACTTGCGACGGTTCCGCGAGGCTGAACTCACACTCGGTCCAGTCTTCATGGGAGATATCGCCGTCAAAGACCGTCTCAAAACCCTTTTTACGCTCACCCTCAACCACGATTCCGCCGGCCGGGTCCCGGACCATAGCGTGGAACCGGACGAGCACTTCCTCGAGTGAATCAAGCCTCAAACCTGCCAGACGACGGTAGATGGAGCAGCGGACGTTGCCCTGCCTTTTGTGCTGCATTGCCACGGCCAGATCTCCCGCCGGAGACTTTTCGATCCCGATATCCGACGCATTGACCGAGAACCACGTATCCGGGCCAGTCTCGAAATTACTCACAACGACTTTATGCTGGCGTGTGGAGGTGTAATCAATCCTCTGCCCGACCTGACGGTTCACGACCCAGGTAGCACCGCCCACCGCAGCCGTCAGCACCAATAATTTTAACGTAAACCACGCCGTCTTCCGCAGAGGCAGCACAGGCACGTGTTGCTTGAGCAATCCCAGAAGTATCAAAT
>JAGXLK010000695.1 GCA_018334735.1 Planctomycetota bacterium
GTTGACCGTCATAGCTGAATGTGACGTCCTGGAAAGAAACGACGGGCGAGTCTGGCATGTTTCAGGACTCCTTATTCTATGAAGCCTCGGCATTGTTGGAAAACCATCGGATCACTGCGGTCTGTCTCCCGGAGTTCAAATGTGTCTATTTTGAAGACGCCGTAGCGAGCGCACTGGTTACTTTGTCGGCAATTTCCCGCAGGTTGTCGAGCACGTTTTTCTTCAAAGGATCGATGGTTACGCAGCTTCCTCCGATCGCTTCCGCAATCCGGTTCGCCGAACGTTTGTCGAACTGGGGCTGGACAAATATGGCTCTTACATTGTCGGCGCGCGCCTGCTGGATCAGCGCACGGAGCTGTTTTGCAGAAGGTGTGTGACCGCCTGCCTGGACAGCTTTCTGTTCGAGACCATATGCCTCTGCAAAATGGTGGAAAGCAGGATGGAATACGTAGAAAGCACGGCCCTTGTAAGGGGCCAGTTTCTCTTTGAGATCCGTGTGAAGCCGGTCCACTTTTTCCAGAAAACCCTCAAGATTCTCCTTGTAGGCCGCTTTGTGGCCCGGATCGACTCCAGTGAGAGCATGAGCGATGCGGCGGGCCTGATGTTTGATTTTGGGGGGCGACAGCCAGACGTGCGGATCGCCCTCCATATGCCCACCATGGCTGTGACCGTGTTCCTCGTGTTCTGTACCGTGCTCGTGGTGTTCCACTTCTTCATTATGATCGTCGGAAGTCTCTGTATCGCGGGTTATATTCACCACTCTCAAATCACTGGTTCCGCCCCTGATTTTGGACAAAAGACGTTCCTCGAAGGGCATATTTGACCGGAAATATATCTCCGCTTTTCCCAGAGAAATGACCTGTTTCGGCGTGGGCTGGAAGGTGTGGGGGCTCTCTCCTTTCCCGACCAGTGCATCGACTTCGACGTATTTCCCGCCAATCTGTTCAACAAAGTACGCCTGGGGGGCGATATTGACCAGAACGCGTATCTCAGCGGTTTCCGCCGGAGACGGTCTGTTCCGGTCTCCTTTGCACGAAACGAGCATCAGAAAACATGTCGAAATCGCAACGACGTAAACCGTTTTGAAACGCATGTTTCTATTCCACCTTTCCTTCGAGACCACAGACCAGGTGAATCTCCTGACACTGATCGCACTCTTCAATGGAGTGATTTTCCGCAAAACTCTCCCAGTGTCTCTGCTGATAGGGCGTGAGAAGCCCTTTCCCTTTGCAGAGCGGGCAGATGTTGTTGAGGGCTGTCAGGATTGCCGACCGGATGAATTCCGAGCGATTTTCAATCCCTTCCATCGCCTCCAGCAAAGATTCATCAACTTTCAACGTAATCGTTTCGCAACGGTTTTTGGACATTGTTTTCCCCTCATAAAAATTTTGCACTCCAATTATTTCCCCAGGAAATTGCATTGTAATACAAAGTAATACTTCCGTCAACCTGTTAGAAATTAGCCTCGCGGTTGCATGTGGGGAACTTAAGAATTATAACGGGACAAAACCGGAGTGAGCTGCGCGCCTTCGTTCCTAAGGAGAATAATGTGACATCAGGCGTCGATATCGGACTGGGTAAGCTATTCGGTGAAAGAGGGAAAGCGGTGGTGGTGGCGTGCGATCACGGGATGTTCGACGGTCCCCACGCCGGAATGGAAGATATCCCCGACATGCTGGCCGGGTTGGGCCACGGCCCGGATGCGGTTCTGCTCTCGCCCGGGATGCTCCCGAAATGCACCGATTATTTCGGGCGACCTGGCGCGCCTCTGGCGATTACCCGTCTCAACTTCAACAGCGTCTTCTGTTTCCACTGGGGCTACAAGGAATCGGTCATCTCGAACCTCTACCAGCCCGAGGATGCCGCGGCCAATGGGGCGGACGCTGTTCTGGTGTGTCTGACCCTGAAGACGGGAAGCGAGGAGGTGGATGCCCGCAACGCCGAGATTTTTGCAGACCTGACCCTGAAAGCGCATCGACTGGGGCTGCCGGTCATGGGAGAATACTTCCCCCACAGCCATCTGACCAAGGACCCGGAGGAATTCCACGAAGAAATCCTCATCGGTTGCCGGATGGTGGCCGAGCTGGGTGCCGATTGCATAAAGACGTTTCACACCCAACATTTTGCCGAAGTGACCTCAACCTGCCCGGTTCCTATTCTGGGACTGGGGGCCGAGAAGACCCCCACGGATCTCCATGCCCTGCAACTGGCCGAACGGGAGGTCCGGGACGGCGCCGGTGGGGTGGTTTTCGGCCGAAATGCGGTGCAGGCATCGAATCCGCCCGCGTTCGTGGCCGCCCTGCACGATGTGGTCAAAGAAGGGATGGGTGCGGAAGAAGCCTGCCAACGGCATGATCTGACCCACCAGGAGAAGTAAGAAGAAGGGCCTGGAGAATCTCCGCGGATCCGTCGGCGCCTTTCCGTTCTTTCAGGACCTCAGCGAGTACGCGCAAGATAGGCTTCTTGCCCGTGGAATTGATGATGCGGCGGATGGCGGCGATCAGGCCTGATTGCCCTCGGTTCCGTTTCGACCATGACTTCTCAGGTACCCTTCGACATGGGCGATAAGATGGGAGGCAAAATTTTTGAAAGTCAATTCCTGGTGAGGTTCCCTGTAGTTTCCCTGCAAGCCTTCCTCTCGTTTCGAGAGTAGAAAACATGCTCCGTCATACAACCGCTTTCTCAGGAGTCGCTCACACAGAATCTGGTACCTGTCCGCATACGAAGCATCCTTGAATACTTCGGCTACTTCAAAGTGAGGTTCCTGCACAGATACCGGGCGCATGGAGTTTTCGT
>JAGXLK010000696.1 GCA_018334735.1 Planctomycetota bacterium
TCGAGGCAATATGCCCGCACAGGCGAAGGATGGAACCAAATTTGCGGGGCTGTAAAAACGATGGGAATCTTGACACATGTCGTAAGAAAAGGTACCGTAGATAGATAACGGGGGCGTTAAACACACGCAGAGGAGCTTAACGATGGAAAAGATCAACGTCTATTGTGCTTTGCTCATCCTCGCGTTAGTGTCGCAGTCCGTGACATTTGGCGGCGCACCACGCCGCCGGGCAGCAACCGACTCCGATTGGGCAGACTACATACAGAAACGTCGCTGGAGAGAGGGGAAAACCCACTTCAAAGAATCGATTATCGACCTCTGTACACAGCCCAACATGCCCCCTTACAAAAAGCTCCAAAAACTCCATTATTATTATTACATCTGCCATTTTTATCCCTTCATGGAGGACGAGATCCTTCTGAAAAAAGACCGGGATAACCTCACGAAATGGCTGCTAAATAATCCGTCTTTCAACAAACGATTTTTGATGGCTATCGAACCTCAGGACGATCCCGGGCGCTGTTTTGAAATAATCCTACAACTATTGAAGAATTCGATGGCGAAGGTCAAAACGTTTCCGGAACTTGCATTTGCCTACGCGGTTGTCTGGGACTCACGCGTTAATGAAGATCAGGAAATGATAGACTCGGTCAATTTCTATACGAAGTATGCTCGCCGCATGCGCTTTGACCTCAGTAAAATGCCTCACCAGGTCTCAAAATATGTCATCGATAGCAGTCGCAAGATGCAAGAACGAATGTGGGCGCTGAAAAATTACCACCGTGAAAACGATATGGGAGAAGTATACGAAAGCATCTGGCTGGATAAATACGATGATGATGCTTATTTGAAGGGTAAGAAGAAAGAGATTTCCAACCATGCTTTAACGCTTCCCAATATCAAAAAATACGGTGGAGTCTGCCGCGAAGCTGCTATTTTTGCTTCTGAAGTCGGAAAGGCATGTGGTATCCCCAGTGTGTTTATCCGAGCCACCACTGGACGGGGAGAGCAGCACGCCTGGATCGGCTATCTCAAACGGGAGGGCGCCGGTTACGAGTGGGATTGCGACACCGGACGCCTGTCGAGTGAAAAAGTTGCCGTGGGGAAACTTACTGATCCACAGATTGGGGAATACGTATCCGAACACCATTTGGACTACGCTCTCAGTGCTCTGAAATATCCAGAGGAGACTCGCCACGAAGCTCGCGTATGGTGTGACACGGCTCAGATCCTTCATCAGGAAAAACATAACCCCCAGGCCAAAGCGGCTTTGTTCAAATCTCTGCGTTCGTGTGTCTATGACAACGCCCAATGGGAGACTTACACCAAGATTGCTAAAACTGGTGATTTTTCGACCACGGAACTTATGACGGGTATTGATAAGTTTTGTAAGGAACTGCGACACTATCCGAAACTTGTTGCAAGTGCTTTTGAAACACTCATTACTGCGATCGAACCCGAGAACACAAAGGCCCGCCTCATGGTCTACAATCATATTGTCGAGAAATTCCCGGATGAATACGAGGTCCGGGGGCGTGTGAGACTTCTGGAGGGCAAGTACCTGGAATCAGTCCGGCGGAACGATAAAGCCCTTTCGGTCTACAAAAAATCCGCCGTCGGTGGAAGAGGAGCTAAAGAGGTAATGATCCCGCTTCTGGACAATGCCACACGAATCATGCTTGATGATAGAGATATCGAGGCAGCTATAAAACTGCATGAAGGACTGTTTGAAAGGCTCCCAAAAAGCCGCAAGACCATCTCAGCGATGCAGACAACATGGTTCGCAGTCGGCCTTCGCCTGGCAAAACTTCACCTGAAAAACGGCAATAAAGGCAAACATAATGATATCCTGAAAGACATACTCGACAGGCAAACCGGTTCAAAAGGTTACGTTAGAAACCTCACCCGCAGACTTCTTCGCATGCGATACGAGGATATTAATCATACCCGGCCACCGCAGCCAACCGGCTTTTAAGAGCCAAGTGCAGATTCGTCCCCTGCAGCGTCGTCTGTCATGCTCCCGAGATAGCCGGTGACGTGGAGGAGCAGAACGGCAAGGATTGCACCGATCATATTAAAAAGCAA
Organism: Planctomycetota bacterium; assembly: GCA_018334735.1. Next base: position 2,086 of record JAGXLK010000696.1, read on the forward strand.
ATCGAACGTCGTATTGTAATACCCCCCAACCCCGCTTTCCGGGACAACGAGCACCACGATCAATTCGATCACCTCGTTCAAAGCGCCCAGCCCCATGCCCATAAGCACAACCAGAGACGCCAGCACCAGGCCTCGCTTGTCGGATCTCAACCGCCCCTTGATAAGATGGAAACACACGATCGTAGCCATACCAAAACCGATCGTGTGAACAACATGATCGTAGCGCAGAATTGCATCTTCACCTCGTGTTACGATGGGGATCAGGACAAGATCGTATAGCCTCCCTTCCCCCACAGATATATGCCCACCCGCCATGTGCAGAAAGCCCCACGAAGTCAATCCCCATAGAATAAACAGGGGAAACTCGACTTTCCGCTGTGAGAATAGAATCAACAGAAAGAAGACGACGATCACAGCAACATATATAACAAACTCGTAGTTGATCGGCGGAACCAATGATATCCCACCGAAAATTACAAGGTAAATGCAGTTAAAAATAAAAACTGGAATTTCGCGCCGTCGGAGTTTCAATCCATCTCCTTTCCCGCCATTCTCACCTGCTCACACATTTAGCGGAACAGGACCTCATCGTTTGACACAAACCGCGCGCCGGCTTCTTCCATCTCCGAATGCGCCCGGTCGACATCTCCCGCCTCCACGTCTATTCCCCTGATGGCTTCCTCAATAACGAAGACTTCATAAGCCACTC
>JAGXLK010000043.1 GCA_018334735.1 Planctomycetota bacterium
AACCACCGCTCTGGTCGGAGAATCAGGCTGCGGCAAAACGACGCTTGGGAAAGCCATCGTGGGCCTGGAAGAGATTAACGGGGGAACAATACATTACGGAGATCTTGATGTCTCTTCGGTAAAAGGTGGGAAGGCCAGGGAACTGCGACGCCAGATTCAGATTGTTTTTCAGGACCCATATTCGTCGCTTAACCCGCGCATGAGAGTTCAGGATATCGTCGGAGAAGGACTGAAAATTCACAATTTGAGCCGGAACAGGAACCAGTACCAAGAGAGAATCAGGGAGTTACTGCGGATGGTGGGACTTTCCCCGGGGGATCGGCTCCGGTATCCGCATGAATTTTCCGGCGGGCAGAGACAGCGCATCTGCATTGCGCGTGCGCTGTCGGTGGATCCTGAGTGTGTTGTCTGTGATGAAGCGACCAGTGCGTTGGATGTTTCGGTTCAGGCCCAAATATTAAACTTGCTCACGCGACTCCAGGATGAACTCGGTCTGACCTACCTTTTTATAACCCACGATCTTTCTGTGGTGGAGTATTTCGCTGATTACATTTACGTAATGTACGTGGGAGAAATTGTCGAGGAAGGTCCTGTGGAGGAGATTTTTGGCCATCCGCGCCACCCCTATACACGGGCGTTGCTTTCTTCAGCACCCAAGGTGGATGAGACGACAGGGCTGGAGAAAATCCACCTCGAAGGGCCGGTTCCCTCGCCCATCGACCCACCGGCCGGGTGTCGTTTTCATCCGCGCTGCCCGGAGGTCCGGGAGGTCTGTCGGCACAAAACTCCCCGTGTTTTCAAAAGCGATGAGGGGGGGGTGTGCTGCCACATGTATGATGAGGCCGAAGCACCTGCGTGGGAATAGATCTTCTCGTCCGGCAAAGTCCGCTTGAATGTTGGAAACCCGGCGGGACTTTCGTATCAGCTATCTTTCGCTTTTTTTCGGGCGAGTTTTGGGAATTCTTCGTCTTCAACGCCAAGTGCTTTCCCAACGTGACGAAGAAGCCTTTCTTCGCTTTCGTGGACGACGCCGTCAGCTTGCGCACAGAGATAGAGCCTGTGGACGAGCTGGCGGACCTGTTCACGGGACCCCTGGAATTCACTCAACTGTATTTTTTGTGGGTTGTCGAATAAAAGCTGAAGTTCTTTGGGTTCGAGCCTTATTTGCTTGCCAATCGTTTTCAAAAAATCGATTTCTTCCTCGGTCATCTGTCCGTCCGCGCGGGTCAGATGAACCGCGCAGTTGAACAGGAAAAAGTTTCTGCGCCAAGGATTGACAATGCTTTTTTGAGCCCTCGCAAGAAGGTCCCAATCCGGGATATCTTTGATCTCTACACCAGGAGCATTTTGCACCAGGGATTGGATCCGTTCTATATTCCGCCCGAGCGATTCGACTACCTCAGAGAAGCTTTCATCCGTCTCCGCCTGGCGGCTTTTATCCAGCATTGCGACGGCTTTCCGCATATAGCTTCGGCCCTGTTCGGTCAGTTGGTGAAGCTTCTTGCGGTCGGCAAGAACTTGCTCGATTTCATCTTCAGAAAGCCCCCAGCTCCGGGCTATTTGCTCCAGGGCATTAAGTTCATCCTGTGATAATTCATCATCGGCAACAGCACAGAGGTAGAGTTTTTCAACCACAGCGCGGGCTTCTTCAGCTGTGCCATCGAACTGTTCTTCCTCGAGTTTGTTACTTTCGGCAACCAGCTTCTCTGCTTCCTCTGCTGACAGGTGGATGTGGGTCGCAAGTGCATTGAGGAAATCCTCTTCATCAACTTTCATTTCCCCATCGGCATTCGCTACCCGTGCGGCACATTTGAACAGGAATCGATTTCTGTTATGGGGTCGAAGAATATGCTCACGAGCTGCGCGTACAAGAGCGGTTGAAGGCAAATTGGGACGGTCTGCCCCGGGGATGTCGGAGACGAGAGCGGCAATTTTCTGGCAAAGTGAGTCCAGTTGCTTTACATTTTTCTGAAGTGAAGCCGATTGCCCTTCCGCCTTCGCCGTTCTGTCACCTTCGAGTCTTTCAACAGCGTTTTTTAAACTGTTACGCAATTTCCGGGTAATGAGCCCAAGCTTCTCGATTTTTTCCGCTGTGCCGTCGTCAAATTGATCCAATGCCTGTCTGCGTTTGCCTTCGATTTTTGATCGGATCACGGAACGTTCTTTGGCGATTTCTTTACGGAATTTAATGTGCTCGAGTTCGTAAAGTTGATCGCTTAAGTCGCGTAGCCGGAAGAACGCACGCAGGGGATCAGTTTCGGGGGTGGTTTCCTCAACGGCGTTTCGAATGTCGGCAATTTTCCGAGAGAGTCGGATTTCAGCGGTCTTACTTCCAGTTTTGTCGCGGTCCGGGAGCACGTCTTCTTGCGCTGCGATCAAACTTTTAAGATCTTTGACATCCTGAGAGTCGCTGAGACGGACGAACACGCTGGCCAGGCTCGCGCCTTTTCTGTCCTCTTCCAGGGATTTCAAGGCTCCCATCGGTTTGTTAGCCCGGTCGCGCGAGCGGAGCCGCCAGGCGTCGTCGTCGGATTTTTTGACGACAAAATCCCCGAGACCGGCAAGTTTTTCCCAGTCTTCCGGTTCCACTTCGACGAAGCGAACACCGGTTTCGTAGGGGAAGCGCCCTTTCCGCGAACGAGACCACTGGATCTCTCCGCGCAGATCGATCGATGGGCGTCTGGGTCCAAAGTCAATACCGAGATCAACTCGTTCTCCCGTTTTGAATTCGCGGTCTGATAGAAACCGGCAGCCGGTCGGACTTATATCCTGGACCGGTGTGGGTTTCCCGGATTTGCTGGCATTTCCGCGTCCAAGCAGATTATGAAGAAAACCTGTTTTTCGGCAGTCAATAAAAACGTTTCGACACTCCGTGCGATCGGAGGCCCGATGTTCCTCTGGCTTTTGAGTTTCGTTCATGTGTGGAGCCTTTCCTGCAATGCAACGCTGCCCTAATGTGGGTCGTTGTGTAAACGAACACTTTCCCCGCTGAAATTTGGGAAAAATAGAAAAAGAAGACTATCCCCTCTCTCAAATAACGAAGTATAACCTAGATAAAAGCGGGATTCAAGTTTATGGGCAAATTGTATTGCAGGTCTGTTCTTTTGAAAATTCTGTGTCGCAAAAAAACGCTGAGTGGCGTGACAAAAATATCTAAGTTTTGCGTTTTGTTTTGAGACCCTGGCATCCCACATAAGTAAAGCCTGAGACTTATTTAAGACCGCTTAGTGCCGCAGAAGCAGCACAAAGTGGAAAACGAACGCGAGTTTCAATCGTCAGTACATGTATGCTTGACAAATCATCTGATTATGGCACAATAATTTTAGATTATTTTAGTTATTGTAATGTGTCCGGGAGGTGCCTCTCTCATAGTGCGGCTATCCAGCGCCGAACTATCCTCTCCTTCTGTTCCTCCTGCCCCCTGAGTGATAGATGCCCGAAGATTTCCCTTTCCTGCTGCCCACAGATAAAGCCAGGCCGGTTAAGAGTATTCGTCCCTGTGAGCACGTATGCTGTGTGGCCAGTCCGGAGCGAGCAGCAGAAAGTGTCTTTTTCCCGTATGTTCTTCATGGGCATAATTGCGGGCAAAAAGTAATGCTTGTGGCCAATCCCCCGCTGTTGTCTTTGTTGAGTAGCAAGATGAAAGAACAGGGGCTGGATTTGCAAGCATGGCAGGAATCGGGGCAGCTTGCTATTGTTGCGCCGGCAGATTTTTATCGGCCCAACGGCCATTTCGAGCGGGATGTTGTGGAAAAAAATATTTCGGAAGCCGTGGCAGACGCGCGAGCCGAGGGATACGATCATCTATATTGGGCGGGTGATTCTTCATGGATAGGCACAACAAAAGGCGAATTTGGAAGTTTCGGGGGTTATGAGGCGTGTCTGACTGAAATTGCTCAGAAAGAAGACGTCACTTTTTTATGCTATTACAATCCCGCTGCTGTCCAGACAGATAATCTCGCCGGTATAGTTCGTGTGCATCCTTTTATTGCGGCAGACGGAAAGATTTACAGAAACAAAGCTTTTCTGCCGGCAGCTGATTTTCTTGCGGCCGAAAAAAGTCGGAGCCGTGTGAAAAAATGGCTGTCGGGAATGAAGAAACCCGGAACGGCTGATAGGCTGGAAAATCAGAAGACTGAACTTCCCGAAATATTTGAGAGCATGTCGGAAATGGTGATGCTTTATGATTCCGATCTTAACGTTCAGTGGGCGAATGAAGCAGCATTGGCACGGGTCGATGGGGAACTTGAAGACCTGCTGAACCGCAAATGTTATTCAGTGTGGCAAAACCGCAATAAGCCCTGTGAAAAATGCCCTGTCCGGGATGCTATCAAAACAGGCGAATCTCAGACGGGGGAGAAGTCTCTTGCCAATCGCACATACTTTCTTCGTGCCCATCCGATGTTGAAGCCTGACGGGAGCGTAGCGGGTGTAGTCGAGTACGCTCTTGAAATTACCGAGCAAAAGAAGGCGCAAAGAAAGCTGCGACGGGAAAGATATTTTCGCCGCGCCTTGATCGAAGAATCTCCGGCCTTTTATGTGGCCATTTCGGCTGATGGCAAAATCTTGACAATGAACGAATCAATGCGGCGGCAACTCGGATACGAAGATGAAAAAGTCAGGGGACGGGATTATATCAAGACCTTTGTTCCGGAAGAGGACAGGAAAAAGCTGGAGGAAGTTTTCGAACGGATTGTTCAGGAAGGAGACAGTGTAGTTACGGTCAATCGTGTAAAAAGCCGCGATGGGCATATATCGATCGTTAAGTGGCATGGCACGCCAGTTTTTGACGATAATGGGGATCTGGAATTTTTCTTTGGAGTGGGTTTGGATGTCACGGAGACTCGCCTTGCGGAGAGGGCATTGGGCAGCAGTCTCGAACAACTGAGGGGCGTTTTAAAACAGACAGTCGAAGCTCTGGCATCAACGGTGGAAATCCGGGATCCTTACACTGCCGATCACCAAAGACGCGTCGCTCAACTGGCCTGTGCGATCGCGCAGAAAATGGGTTTCTCCCTCGATAGAATTGAGGGTATCAATGTTGCCGCAACGGTGCATGATTTGGGGAAACTACAGGTTCCGGCGGCGATCCTCGGGAAACCGACTGAACTCGATGAGAGCGAATACGCGCTGGTTAAAACACACTCTGATGTGGGGTACCAGATGTTGGATCCCGTTGATTTTCCCTGGCCCGTCGCGCAGGTGATCCGCCAGCACCACGAGCGAATGGATGGATCGGGCTATCCACGGGGGATAAAAGGACATGAAATGCTTCCTGAGGCACGTATCCTTGCTGTGGCCGACGTGGTAGAGGCCATGTCTTCTCACCGCCCCTATCGTCCGGCAAAAGGTGTTGATAAAGCTCTGGAAGCGATTTTTGAAGGGGAGGGCTACCTTTTCGATGATGAGGCTGTGGAAGCTTGCATCGAGATTTTCCGTTCGGGCGAATTTAAGTTTCGCGATTAGAGTCGAGACGGCCAAGAAATCCTGTCAGGAATCGCTGCCGCTCGTGTAGTTGAAGATAGCTCGCAGATAACCTTTGATTCGCGGCTCTGCCTCTTCGAGCTCCTTTTTTTCGCCGACGATTGCATTCAGCTCGGTGTCGTCCAGCCAGAATCCAAAACAGTTCTCACACCGGTCCACACGAACGGGATTAACAAACGTGTAGGTTTGTTCCCGCAGGCGATTTCCACATCGAGGGCAACGCATGTACCCGTCGGGCTCAGAAGTTTCAACTTTGGGGTCACCGTATTTTTCCTCAAGGACTTCTTCGATGTCCGAGACGGCTGACTCCTGAATTTTTTCCAGTTCACCCCGGTCAAACCAAATACCATCGCATTTGTGGCATTTGTCCAGTTCGAGCCCCAGAATTTCTACGTTGCTCAGAATTGTTCCGTCGCGTGGACATTCCATTTTTGCCTCCACATCCATTTGAACAGGTCTCAGGAGAAACGATGATACGTCGTCAGAGCTGGCTTTGCAAATCGCAGTTACGTCGAATCGCCACTAATTTCAGACTGTCGTTTGAATGGAACTCGGGATTTCTGACAAAGGCTGGAAATCTTTGCAATGACGGGGGGGAAGCATTAAACTGTACATCTGAGAAGGTACGATATTTGCGCTCATAATTCATGGTTGTATTAGACCTTGTGAGAGAAATCGATGGTGAAATGAAAGAATTCTTCGAGCGAATCCGTAATTTTGCGAAAAACTGTCGCGGTCAAATGGTGGCAGAATACAGCGTATTAATGTGGTTTTCCGTGCTGTTGGGAGCCGCCGCTCTGGTGACAGTTTTTTTTGCGTTCGAAGAGAGTACAATCAATTACTACGAGAATATCGTTAAAATAGTATGCCTGCCGGTTCCGTGAACCGGTTACATTGAGTCTCAGAGAGGAGAGGAAACAAATGAGAAAGATATTGGACAGGTTCAAGAAGCTGGCGCGGAAAGGCCAGACCACGAGCGAATATGTCATTATCCTGGCACTGGTTGCTCTTGGAAGCATCGCGGTTATCCTGTTGTTTGGTAACCAGGTCCGTGCGCTCTTCGGCGCCGGAACGCGACAGCTTGCCGGAGAAGAGGCAGAACTGGATACCAGTTACGCCGATGATAGCTCGGAAGCGGAACAGGTCGAGGATATGTCGGACGCTTTCAGCGAATAGAACCGGCGAATTCTCTGTGTGCCCGACCCGGAACATGGGCACAATGTCTCCCCGGAGAAGTTGGCATTTCTTCTGAGGGGATAAAACATATTCGCGTTCCGACATACTGTTCGGGGAGCCCCTGAAATGGTTCTGGCACGGCATTTCCTGCTATTCGCATTGCTGATAATCTGTGTCTACACCGATCTGGCTTCGGGCAAAATTTACAATTGGTGCACTTTCCCGGCTCTGTTTGTGGGAGTGTTGACCAACTACGTGATCGGAGGATTTACGGAAGGCGGCTGGACGGGGATGAATCTGATAAGTTCAGCAGCAGGTATAATTCTCGTTCTGGCCGTTTTTGGCTGGCCTTATCTTCGTGGTGGCATCGCAGCCGGTGACGTGAAACTGATGCTTGCTGTTGGTGGCATCGGAGGGATGCATGAACTATACAGCATCTATGCGGTTTTCTACAGCGTTCTTGTGGGCGCGTTGATGGCATTTCTGCTTTTTGTTTGGAAGGGCCGCCTCTGGCAGGGCTTGAAAGGTTCGTTTCGTTATGCGTTCAGCACCGGAAAAGTAAAAGGAGAAAACTCTGAAGATCCCGGTGAGACCGAAGAACCTGAGAATTCTTTTACAGGTTTGACAATCCCCTACGGATTCGCGATCGCGGTTGGCAGCGTAATTGCATGGTACCTGGTTGAAGTTCCTGAAATGTAAAGCGCCGCCAACCCTTTTCGATCGCTGTTGTAGCACGCTCACGGCGCGAGAAAGGAGCGAAAAGGGTGAACAAGGTGATTGAAAACTCAAACAGTGTTGGAAAAACAATGTCGGATAATCCAACACATGTTGCGTTTTCCAACACTTCTGGGAAAGCGAAGAATCGGCCCGGTTTCCCCCCGGCCGGGCTGGAAGGAGGGCAGGCGATTGCGGAATTCGCAATCGCCTTCCCCCTTCAACTTTTGATTATGTTTGCTATCATGCAGCTGGCGCTGATCTATGTGGGCAAGCAGGTGACAATCTACGCTTCCTATAGCGCCGCCAGGTCCGCTTTGGTTGCCGATAGCCCCGCCGATGCCTACCGTCGCGCCCATTTTTCCGCTGCACTCGTCTGTTCTCCCGTCACAGGCCCCACTGTGAGAGGCGGGAACGTCAGCCCGGCAGAATTTGCTGCGGCCAGGATGGAGGTTCCTGGATGGGGGGAGATTAAGAACAGCGGAGTCTCCAGGCGGATGAAAACGCATGTTAGAACGATTACGTTTGTTCCCGATTGGGAAAACCGGCGTGAAGTCGACGTAACGGTTACACATTATTTCGAGCTCACGCTTCCTGTGGTAAGCTGGGCGTTTGATTGGCTGCACCGATGGAAAGCGCCAACTATCGAGGATGCGACGGGACGAGAGGGCTCGGTCGCTGTTGCCGATGAGCTTAGCTTCGAAGAAGATACGGGTATTTGGAACGTTGATGCACCCCACATGAGATTGCGAGAACATACGCGGCTTGCTATCCCCGGCAGATAGATGCCGTTGGAATGAATGGTAAGGAGAGACCAGATTGAAGGAATTGAGTAAAAAACTCAAGACTCTCTACAAAGGGGAAGACGGTCAATCGCTGGTGTTCGGGGTTATGACAATCTTTCTGGTCCTGTTTTTCGCGGCCATGGTAATGGGAGTCGGACGGGTGGCGGCCCGGCGAATTCAGATGCAGTTTGCTGCTGATGCTGCCGCTTATAGCGCCGCGACCGCCGAAAGCGAATGTCTCAATGCAATATCTCTGATCAATAAAGCGATGGCCCAGGTGCGCGCCCGCTCTCTGCGCTACGTCTCCGATACCTACGCATATGGGTCTCTGAACGAGCTTCGGGAAAAAGCGACGGAACTGCAAACACTGGCGGATCAGCTTTCTGAACAAATTGAGGATTTGGAGCAACAGCGCGATGCAGAGACGAACCCGGACGCCAGGGCTGCTCTGCAGGAACAGATTGATGTGCTCCAGGAAGAGCTGAGTCTCATCGAGGAAACGACAGGTGGAGAGGCACCCCCTTCGGGACCAGGCGCCGACCCCGACTGGGTTCGCGAAATCGTCGGAATAGATCGGGCCGATCTGGAGTATCAAGACGCGCTTCAGACAAGCGAAGATTGGTTGCCAGCGGCCGGACGATGGATGCGGGAGCTATCACGGCTCGAACATACAATCGCCATTCTCGCGCCATACCTGTCATCCGAGACGGCTTACGCGGTCGCTCAGGAAAATGGCGCTGAATACGTCTCTGTTTTCCCCTGCTCTCGCTGGCTCCCGAGAGATGATGCCTACCTCAATGTGGAAGTGTTCCATCCTAATGATGAATGCTGGCGAGTTCAGGGTGGCGATACCCAACTCGAAGTGTGTACGGAGGATCCGCAAGCTTGGGAAATAACATGGAGGCGCGGCGCCAGTATAGAAGGCCGCTACAGAGTGGAGCGGCAGGGGGAACACAAGTGGTATCTTTACGATTATATCCGAGATAGCTCTGTGTGGATTGACCAAACCACCGAAATAAATGTGGTCACGTGGGGCCCGGAAGGCATCGAAGTCATACAACATGACGGTTTCATGGAGCTCATAAATGAAAATGGAACACCTCCCAACAATAGACTTTTCGTCCGGCGCATTGAAGGTGATGATGTGGGGAGCGGGCTGCACTGGGATGAAGAAGAACAGGCCTGGGTTGAGGGAGGACCGGCAACGGGGGGAGTAATCGAAATGGTGCCGGGTGAAGAAGTGCCAGTGGGGGAATTACCGGACGATGACGATTTCAGTCCCTTGCCCTCACCCGATGTGTCGATCGATGGTGTTTCGGTGACTGTCAATGTGGATCCGGTAATCCCGCTGCCAGGCAGTGCCATGGTACATTTGCGACATCCTCCGTTTATCTCTCTTACCGACCGTGACAATCGCGAGTGGGGTCGAGTATATCTGTATGAAACTACATATTTTACTGCGAATATTAACGGCGTTCATGCCGAAGTTCGGAGCGGGAAAGTAGATTTGTGGAACCGGGGAGAGAATTTTAATACGAATCATGCGACGGGGCGTTGGCGAACGCATTTTGACCGGGTGGAAGAATACTGGTGGCAGCACCGTTTCACTGAAGTAACCGACGATTACTACTGGTTGTATGAGTACATGGAATTTGGAGCGCGGCTCCAGCCGGAGACAAATTACACCCGTCTGATGGGCCACCGTGACGTTGATGATTCTGCCATGCCTAACAGTGAGGTGGCAGAAGCAGATTACATGCCGTTCTGGTGTTATGATTCTGACAGCCAACCACAAGGATGGATCGGTGCGAACAACGGAATGCTCCTGCCCGCCAGTAACGACGATGAATACGCATACGAAGGATACTGGGTCGAATTGGTGGATGAAGAAGAGGATATCGTTCATAGCAAATACCATCAGGTGAGGGAATGCTGGAATCCTTTTTGCCGCGA
>JAGXLK010000697.1 GCA_018334735.1 Planctomycetota bacterium
TGCGCCATATGAAAAAATACTGCAAAGTGGGGGGCGATGCACAGGCGCTGTTGCGACAGGCCATGATGTCGTTGGGACTCTCGGCCAGGGCCTACGGGAAGATACTGAAAGTGGCCAGGACGATCGCCGATCTGGGTGGACAGGAGGATATTCAAGCCCATCACGTCAGCGAGGCCGTGAATTACCGGGCTCTGGACCGTTCCCTGGAATAAGTCCAGCTCAACCGTGGCCTATCCGGTGGAGAATGGGCCCCGGAGTTTACGAGATCGGAAGCGTAATGGAAATCCGGGGGGAGACAAACGGAAAGAACGAGGAGGGAGATCCATATTATTCTCCGGAATTCGCTGCGTTTCTGGCGTCTACCACGCCGGAATTTTTTGAGTGCAGGGGCTTAGGGCGGCAAGATGGGGGGAAGTTGCGGCGTTCAATGGGTCAAATAAGCTTGTAGCGGTGGTGAAATTTGAGCAACTGCCGAACGTGGGCGCGAAATGCTACGTGATTGAAGGGAGACATGGCATGGACTCTGGGTGCAAGCGGTTTGCGAAATTGCCGTTGGACTGGCTATTTGTGTCAGCCCTGCTGGCCAGTTTTGCTCTGTCAGCTAATGCCAAAGAAAAGGCGCAACAAGCTTTGCCAACGGTAAGCGTTGCTCAGGCGAGCAATGGAATCATTGAGGCTTTCCAAAAAATCGCTTCGGGTCGGACGGAAACCGTAAGCTACCGGGTTGCCTTGAATCTTGTCGATGAAGCGGCTTGTTGGGGCCGCCTTGAGTCGCTGGATAAGGCTATCCAGGAGAAGATTAAGGAGAAACCAACCCGGGGATCACTGTTTTTGCTCATGGCGGCTGTAGGCACACATTGGCCTATTGCCAAGAAGGCAAAGAAAATCGATTCGGCGTGGCAGCACCTTCGGGAGGCAAACCCCGGAAGCCTGTTAGCGATCAAAGCCCTGATAGTGCGCCACGCTATGCGGCAGGAGTGGGGTGAAGTTGAAACTCTGGCGTTGGAGCTCAAGGAAAAAGCGGGCAAGAACGAGAAGTATGAGGTTCTGGCCTGTGATTGGCTTGCGCGTGCAAAAATTGCATCAGGCGAGAAATCATCGTCTCTCGCTGAGATCGACGCCCTACGGAAATGCGATCCAAATAATCCCCTCGTTCTGGCGCGGGCGGGCGCTCTTTACGTTTCTGCGAGGCAGACGAACAAGGCTCAAAAGTGTCTTGTGAGCGCGATTCGGGAAGCAGACGGGGAATTGTCTTTGCAACTGCAACTCCTTGCTGGAAGGACTTTACTCGAGACCGAAAAGAAAGCTGAAGCGCGGCGCATTCTGGCCGGGGTTGCGGGTCTTAAGGGCGAAGAAACCGAACCTTTCAGGGCGAGAGCGGAAGCGCTTTTGACGGACAACCCCGAAAAAGAGGGTCGCAGACGCAGAGATTTCAAGCCTGTGATTCCCATACTCAGGCCGCGTAATGGTGCCTGGATTGACGAGCGAAAACCGGAGATTGTCTGGAGAGTGGTGTGCGGGGGAGAAATAACCCGCGAAAATGTGGCGCTCTTCATTGATGGACGAGATTTCACGCACCTTTGTTACGTGTCGGGGAAAACGACGAAGCTTCTCGGAGGGGTTCAGCTCGAAGATGGGTGTCACACGATTACGGCCTTTGTCCGCGATAACGGCGGCCGAGAGACCAGACGAACGGGGTGTTTCTTTGTCGACACAAGTGCTCCTCCGAAACCGGTTATCACCTACCCGGTGCGCGGCAGAAAATGGGATTCTACGATTCATACCGAACAACTGAAGGGCATGTGTTCCGGGGATGCAGTCGGAGTGGTTGCGGATTGCGATAGTGCGGCGACTAAGGGGGCGCTACAGATTCCCTGGTTTGTGCAGGTGGGGCCGATGAAGGAAGGAAAACATCTTGTCAAGATCAGGGCGAGAGACCGTGCCGGAAACCTCAGCGATCCGGTTAAGTTTGTTATAAATTACAAAAAACCAGTCGGGCAACAACCTGAAGTTGTGTTCGGTAAGCCCAGGGCTGATGACCCGAAAAACAGGACATTCACTTTTTCTGGAACTGTAAGCCGCCGCGTGCCGGTGCAGGTTCGAACGCTTTTTGGGCAAAAAGTCGCTGCAGACGTAAGCCAGAAACCCAATGAACGTGGTCAATATGAGTGGAGAGCGAACCGAGTTCGTCTTCGATGGGGCGTGAACATCGTGGAGGCAGTTGCGTCAGTGAAAGGGGGGCCAGATGGACGTGATGCAATCAGGTGCAACCTGCCCGCCCTCGAATTCCCGCGTGAAAAACATATGCTCAAGCCCGGACAACGTGTCCGCGGCCACCAGATGGTCTATTTCTACATCCATGGTTGGCAAAATGTAGAGATGATCGCTGTGGATCTTGTTTTTCCTGATGGCCACATTGAGACGCTTTCGAATGAGAATTTCTTTATCTGGAATACGCGTGAATTACGTTACGGGACGCCCCGTTTTCCGAATGGTCGATATATCCTTCTGTTCAAGGTGAAATATGCAGACACGCTCCAGAGATACCCGTTGCCGGTAGGACGGTAGGATCGGGGACAGATTGGAGAGAGCGGTTGGCAGAGCGAGCGTAGGATATTGGCGGATGTCATCACGATTCCATGCGATACTGCGTATGGAGAGCCGACGATCCTTGACAATCAGGGCAACGAGCGGAGCGCCAGCGCGGTGGGGAACGCCTATATGTTCCAGGGGAGGAGATACGACCCTGAGAGCCGGCTTTACTACTACCGCAACCGCCACTACTGGCCGG
>JAGXLK010000698.1 GCA_018334735.1 Planctomycetota bacterium
CATCTGCGGCGTTGCAGTTCGGCGTGGACCCACTTGGGTCTAACTTCTCACTGCCCCTTGCATCTGAACCGCTGACGAACGGCTGAACGCACAAAATCAACGAGTCGCTTTGGTCTCTTCCGTCTCTTCTGCCCGCAACCCCTGGCCGGGGCGGAGCGGCCGTTGTTTGTTCTGCTGTTTTTTGGGAGACCTGTCGGTTATGGTCCGCGTTCTGAACTCCAGCCTTGGGCTGAAGTCCAGTCCGCTCACACACTTTTGCTTCAAAAAGGCTGAGAAAGCCAGCATTACCCACAGCGCATATTCCTTTTATCCTTGCAACTATGTTTATTACCCTTTATTATCGATAATATAACAAAAAAGGAACGATTAAGGGATTTTCTGCAAGGAGAAAACGATGAGCAACCGGTGGCGCGAACACAATACCAGGGAGAAGATCGAAGAGGCGATACTCAGCGGGGAGTTCGAGCCCGGCAGTCGACTCGTCCAGCTCGCGCTTGCCGACGAATACGACGTATCACAGAGCGTCATCCGCGAAGCTTTGCTGGAACTCCAGCAGACGGGATTGGTGGAGAAGAAAAAAAACCTGGGCTTTTTCGTGGCGGATATTGACTTCGAAACGCTTCTGGAAGCATATGAAATTCGTGAAATGCTCGAAGGGCTGGCGGCCCGGCGGTGTTGTCAGAATATTTCCCGGAAAGAACTGAAACGTCTCCGCCAGATTGCCGAAAGGACGTATGAACTGGCGGGGAAAGGGGACTTCGATGAGATGATCCGATCGGACCGCGAGTTTCACGGCGCTGTAATTGACGCCGCCAGGAACGATATTTTGAAACGTCTTGAAGAATCCTACCGGCTGTTCGGCATGGCGGTCCACGCCGGCCGGCCCACGGATGATGTGCATGATGAACATCTCGAAATGGTGGAAGCGATCGAACGAAACGAACCGGACGAGGCCGAACGGATTGCCCGTGAGCACGTCCGCGAAGCAAGGGAAGAGATACGTCGACAGAGCGAAAATGGAGAGTTCGAACCTCGCTGGGTTAAGAAAACGGAAGAAACCGCGCCGCAGAGCTGATTGTGCAGCCCCGATAGTGGGAAATCTGCTTTGCAAATCGCATTGACAAAAATCTGCGCACAGATGCCCCTTGCCAGCGCAAGCGCTGGCTTTGGAGTGCGTGCGCGACAGCGCCGCTTTTAATTGGTGCCCCAATTTTATACCCGTGACGATCTTAAAAGCTTAGTGTTTGCCCCACAGAACGGAGAATGGAATGGAAACTCACGCTGTCTACGTCAATGGTGAATGGATAGAGACGGATGAGACGATGCCCGTGCAAAATCCGGCGACGGAAGAGGTCATTGCCCGGATTTCCGTTGCCGGGTTCGAGTTGACGGCCCGGGCGATTGAAGCTGCGCAGGAAGCGTTTCCCAATTGGAAGTCCCGCACGGCCATGGAAAGGGCTGATCTGTTGCTGGCCATGGCGGAGGAGGTTGAACAGCGCACGGAGGATATGGCGCGCACGATCACCCGGGAAAATGGGAAACCGCTGGCCCAGAGCCGGGGTGAGGTGGGTATGACAATCGATCACCTCCGCTGGTTCGCGGAAGAGGTCCGTCGCGCCTACGGCCGCGTGGTGCCCCATCAAGAGGCCGGGAAACGTCACCTCGTCATCCGGACGCCGGTCGGTGTGGTGGGGGCGATCGCGCCGTGGAATTTCCCGCTGGTGCTGTCCGTTCGCAAGTCGGCTCCTGCTCTGGCGGCCGGCTGTCCCGTCGTGCTCAAACCTTCAAGTTCCACTTCGCTGTGCGCCCTGGAACTCGCCCGATGTGCTGAAGAAGCCGGCATACCGGCTGGAGTGTTTCAGGTGCTTACGGGCGACGCGCACACAATCGCTTCGGAAATGATGAGTAACCCCCTGTGCCGGAAAGTGAGCTTTACCGGTTCGACGCGGGTCGGCAAAGAACTGATCCAGCAATCGGCGGAAACCGTCACAAATGTTTCGATGGAACTCGGTGGTCATGCGCCTCTTCTTGTGTTTGATGACGCCGACCTGGAAGATGCGGTGGAGGCGGCTCTGATCACGAAGTTCCGTAACACCGGACAATCATGCATCGCGAGCAACAGGATTTACGTCCAGCAGGGCGTCTACGAGGACTTCGTCGAAATGTTTGTGGAACGGACCCAGGAGATGCCCGTCGGCGATGGAATGGAAGAGGGCGTCGAGATCGGTCCCATGATCGATGAGAAAGGTCTCCAGGGCGCCCTGGAGCATATTGAAGATGCCGTCTCGAAAGGGGCGGAGCTGAAATGCGGTGGGGACCGGTTGGAACGTGATGGCTATTTCCTTGCGCCAACTGTCCTGACAGATGTGCCGGAGGAAGCGGTTTGCCTCACCGAAGAGACCTTTGCTCCTGTGGCTCCCATCTGCCGCTTTGAAACCGAAGAGGAAGCAATAAAACGGGCCAATGACACCGAATTTGGTCTTGCGGCTTACGCTTACACCCGGGATATTGGCCGCGCTTTTCGCCTGGGTGAAGGGCTCGAAGCCGGCACAATCGGAATAAATGACGCCGTTCCGTCCACCAGCATCTGCCCCTTTGGAGGGATGAAACAGAGCGGTATCGGGCGCGAGTTGGGACAGGAAGGTCTGGATGCGTTCCTCGAGACCAAACATGTGTCGATAGGGGGCATCGACTGATGGATTCTGCATCGGCAATCGCGATGATCATGGCGACGATGCTGTTCGCCGGAATTGTTCAGGGCGCGGCGGGTTTTGGTTTTGGACTCG
>JAGXLK010000699.1 GCA_018334735.1 Planctomycetota bacterium
CCGCCAGGGTCATAAGAGGATCGAAGTCCCGGAAACTTTCGTTGGTATTCCCGACTTCCGTATGGAAATCACAGATCCCATTCGGTTGTTTAACGCATGGGATCAGAAGATCGAATTCTGCCTGAGATAGGCGTTCGACGATGGTCTTGATACCATCGGGCGAGTCCGGGAACCGATGCAACCAGCAGGCTCTGTGAAATCCCGACATTTTATTTTCCGATCATTCTTTTCATCAGCAAATATCTATCGCCGGCAAAGGGCATTGCGAGGAACGCAGTGACGAAGCAATCTCATCGTTCTCTTACCCTGACATCGAATCTCTTTTCATATTGCGCCAAAAGAAAAATTGCAGTGGGGCGCATGCCTGTGGAAATTTAGAAATCTAACCGATTATCGTAGTCGACAAAATCAAAGCCGTCGTACCAGTGCGCGGGGTAGTCAAGCGGATGGTTATTCATCCAGGTTGTGGCCCCATTGTGCAGTGTCACGTGACCACCGTCTTTATGAGACCACTCTTTTTCGCTATAGCCCTCGTTTTCAGTAAGAATCGTGTAGTCATCTTTGTCCCGTCGGGCGGTAACACCGTCGCCAAGCAGGATCCAATTCGAACGCTCAGGATCCACAAGCACACGTCCATGCCTATCCAGAAGACTCCTGCAGTCGGGAGGTGGATCGCATCGTGGCATATACGTAGCAGAATCATTGTATTCCAGGACCCTGTTGCTGTTGTAGCGATAGAAATAGTGCATGGGCCAACCGAGCGTTGGTTCCCACCCCATACTGGGACACTCTAAAACGGCCATATCCAGGTAATCTTCGTTGACCATTACCTGCCATCCTGCCGGTTCGCCCTGGCCCAGACCGCCACCAGACGCGCAAGTTGCATTGCTTCCATCATGGAGCGTGCAATACGGAGCTTCATCATTATGATCATTTGCGTAAAACTGAAAACCGAGGTAAGTCTGGCGCAGATTATTGATGCAAGCGGCACGTCGCGCCGCCTCCCGCGCCCGTTCAAGCGCCGGCATGAGCATCGCCGCCAGAATGGCGATAATCGCGATGACTACGAGCAATTCAATAAGAGTGAAACCCTGCATTTTTTCTTCCATGTTTTGAAACCTCCTTATGATAAGATTCCTGATTCAGAGAAATCCCCACATTCCCCGGTAGTAGGAAGTGTGATCGCCACGGTCCCAGACGCGGTAGACCTGGTCATTGGGTCGGCGGGAAGCTCCGGCGTTGTGACCGGTCAGCACCCAGTAATCCAGCGGCCACATAATTTGTTTTGTGCCGTTGGTCTGGAAAGGACAAGAACTGCTCCAGTCTTCCTTCGGCACCCACTGGCAATCCCCGCTCCCACTCGTAACATTTCCGCCGGCGTAGTCATGATTTTGTCCGCCTTTCATCCATTCCCCCGCGTTTCCGCTCCAGCCCCGGCGCGTCGTGCTGTCCATGATCAGAGCTCGCGGGCCTGAACGGTTGCCGTTGTGATCTTTCCCATACGATCCGACCGCTATCATACTGGTCGTGCCGTAACTGTGGCCGTACCATGAACTGGTAGCCCTGTAAGGGCCAAAAGATGGGAAATTATAGCTGATATCGCAGGAACGTTGTCTTTCCTGCATGGACGGACAATAAGCGACATTATCGTCGTTTTTAATTCCGTTGTGCGCCCCCAGTCCGATCGGAACATCACAGTATTTGTTCAGGTAGACACGAATCGCTGTATTCGCTCCTTCCCAATAAATTCTATCTTTGTTGTAGGTCCCATAGGCAGCATGCCAGTGCGGCAACGAACCGGCTTCATCATTGGAATAATAGGTGACTCCAAGATAGAGGTTGCGATGATTCGAGGTGCAGACGGATCTTCGGGCGGCTTCCCTTGCGCTTTCCAGAGCCGGCATCAACATCGCCGCGAGGATCGAGATAATTGCTATGACCACCAGAAGCTCGATAAGCGTAAATCCTTTCCTCGAACTATATTTGACCTTTTTCCAGAACGTTGACATCTATCTTTCCCGAAATTCAGTCCTAGCTCGCCCAATCTATGAATTCTTATGGGGCGCTTTCCCGGTCGAATCCCTCTCCACGATTGCGGGAGAAACTGAATAGGCAACGGGGCGTCGGGCCGGACCATTCTGAGCACACTGCAGGGCCAGCGCCGCCAGGGCTTCTTCGTCCAGCGATACAGTGGTGAGTTTTGGTCTTACGGCTTCGCTCCAGGGCGTGTTACCAACACCGAGCAGACTGACCTCGCCGGGGACATCCACGCCGCGCCGGGCTAAAACGTGACGGAGTGTGACGGCCCGAAAATCCGCATCGCAGACAAAAGCCGTGGCGTCCGAGGCATTTTCCGTTAAAAAGCGCTCCATTAACTCCTCGGCGTCCCTTTCCGTCGGACACCAGACTTTTTCTCTCACGTCCGCAGACAGATGAACAACAGCTTCTTCCGTGGTGTAGTACGCCAGAGCCGCCACTTCTTCGAGGCCTTGCTCGGATAAAACGGAGCGAAACCCGGCATACGTCTCGCTACTGAGCAGAGGGCCTGGCAACGCGGTATCCTCGGGATGCCGCGGGTGAGTCCCCAGATATGCTATTTTCTGATGCCCCAGAGCCACAAGATGCTGCGTCGCTTTCCGGACGGCCGCGCGGCGGTCGAGCCGCACGTGAAACGTCGGTTCTTCCCCGGCCCCTCCGCTGGTATAAATCAAAACCGCAGGAACCGTATCTTCAGGCAAAGATCCGCGCAGTTTTTTCCAGGCGGACACATCACAGAGC
>JAGXLK010000700.1 GCA_018334735.1 Planctomycetota bacterium
CTACAAGACCGACGACGGCACCGGCGGATGGGGCGCAGACCACAGCAACCCCCAGACCGCGGCCCGCCTGGGCGACGACATGTTGCTCGGCTGGCGCGTCGCCGAATCCGGCTGGGGAATCATCCGGATCGATCCGTCGGGCGACAAAAAATGGGGCCTCAAGAACGGCGCGGAATTCCTGGCCGGCGGAGAGAAACGTCTTTTCGCCGCCCGACGCCATGGTGAGCCCGGCGTCAGAGTCTTCGATGCCAGCGACCGCCGACCGCTCAATTTCGGGTCCGGGGAAAAACGAGCCGACCTGCCGGAGGGTGGATCCCAGGAAAATAATCACGTCAGCGGTCTCGATTACCTTAAAGGCCGCCTCTACATTTCCTACGGCAAACGCGATCTCGTCGCCGTAAACGATGCAAGAAGTGGAAAAGTGCTAAAGACCTGGCACGTTCCGGCCGCCGGACGTCTTGCAGCCATCGGCAAGAACGAAACCCTCGTGCTCAGTGAAGGGAAAGTCCTGCGCGCGAAAAACGGCAAAGTTTCCACCTTCATCACCAGTCACCTGGACGAACCGGCGGGCATCGCCGTCGACCAGAACGGCCGGGTCTATGTGACGACTCGCGGGAAACTTCAGAACGTCAGCGTCTTCTCCTCCGAAGGCACATACCTCCGTGGAATCGGTACCAGAGGCGGGCGCCCCAGGGTCGGGCGCTACGAATCCGGCGGAATGCTCGAACCGGGCGGATGTGCCATCGGACCGGAGGGGAGACTCTGGGTGGCCGAGACGCTCGATGGACCCCGCCGTGTCAGCGTCTGGAACGTCGCGACAGGCAATAACGTCGACGAATTTTTCGGCGCGAGCGCCTATTCCGCCTTTGCCTGGATGGACCCGGCCCGTCCGGATGAAGTTTACTGTCACAACGTGATCTGGGAAGTGGACCTGGACAAAGGGACCAAACGCCCAAAGGCGACTGTATGGCGTCCGAAAGTGCCGAATTCGCCTCCTGCCACGATGTCAAGTTTCCAGTATAAACTCCGCGTTCTAACGGCGGAGAACGGGCATCAATATGCCTGGGGCAAAATGAACCACGCCCACCCGTCCTATCTCTTCATTCGCCGGAACGACCATTTTATCCCGCTGATGGGGTACATTCAGGTCAACAAACGCTCGAAATTTGTGCCGTACCCTCCGTATCCGTTCATGGACGATCTGGAGGAATATCCCCGGGGGCACTATCTCTGGGTCGATACGAACAGCGACCAGCGCCTGCAGAAAAGCGAAGTCTCGCGGATCGAAAGGAAGTACAGCTTCGAATGGATGGACCGGAAACTGAATCTCTACAGTCCCCGTGGCTACATCCACAAACCAATTGAAGTCAAAACCGACGGCACGCCGATCTACGATTTCAAAAAACCTGAAACTTTCCCCTCTCTGAAAGGCCGCGGCATCTGGGTCGATCCGCAGGACGGATCGCTTTACACGAAAATGTATCGCTGGAAACGGGACGGAGAAATGATGTGGGGAATTCCCGGCTCCGAACCGCGCTGGCATAAATTCCTCAGTTATCCCGGTCCTTTTCCCGGCGATGTCTGGGGTCTGACATGCCCCCTGGGCGTGGCGGGGAACTTCACCGGGTCGGCCACATATTTTGGCCACATGCACATTCTGACCCGGGATGGGATTTACGTGGCGATGGTGATGGATCCACCGCCCGGTCAGGGACTAAGCCCCCAGAACCTATTGTGCGAACTGTTCTGCGGCCAGCTCGTCAGGCCGAAAGGTATGGACAGATTTTTCCTGCTCGGGGGCGATCAGGACGGGCGAATTATGGAAGTTCACGGGCTGAACAGCGTGCAATATCTCGACGGCGGGTCCTATAAAGTAACCGAAGCCATGGCGCAGAAAACGCGGGACGCATGGAAAGAGTATGAACGCAAGAAGCGGGAGAAACAGGCCCTCGTCATTGCCCGGGGAGGTCGGGAAGCGCTGGAGGAAACCGAGGGGATTCGGGTGGAGGTCGGTCCGGAACGCCGCTTTAACGTCAAAGCTACGTACGATGCAAAAAATCTGTACTTTCGCTTCCACGTCAACTCGTCCGCCGGTTTGACCAACAGCATAGCGGATCCTCAGACGATTTACGCCGGCGGAAATTGCCTCGACATCATGCTGGCCACCGATCCCGACGCGCCCAAGGACCGCAAAAAACCGGCGCCCGGCGACCTCCGGCTGGTGGTCACCCGGCAGAATGGTAAGCCGAAATTCGTGATGATTCGGCCGGAAGTGAAAGATTTCAAAGGCGATCCCATCGTGCTTGAATCGCCGGTCGACCGGTCCGAAATCGACAGTATCGAGGAAGTTGAAGAGGTAGAACTCGATTACAAGAAACACTCCGGTGGTTTCACGGCGACGGTGACGGTGCCGCAAAAGTTTCTTGGATGGACCCCTCGTCCGGGGACCGCGGTGAAGATGGATTTGGGCTATATTTTCGGCAACAAAACCGGCACGAACGCCGTGAAACGGACCTACTGGTCAGACAACAGCTTCGAGGCCAACGTTGTCGACGATATCCCCGACGAAAGCCGCCTCCGCCCGGCCGAATGGGGAACGGCTGTAGTGGAATGAAACCAGCAGGGGGGCACCGGTTGGGCTGGGATACTCCGGAAGTATTGACCGCGTTCTGAACTCCAGCCCCGCAAGGCGGCGCTGAAGTCCAGTCCGCTCATGTATCACACAAGCGGGAACAGGACCTGTGGACAATCAAGGACGAGCGAGGCATTAATCTT
>JAGXLK010000044.1 GCA_018334735.1 Planctomycetota bacterium
AAAGAAAAAGCGTTTCCCCCGCATCTTCACTATGCCGCAGGAACTTACATCCACGGGCAAAGGCCAGAACCGAGCCATCCTCCGCAACCAGGATCTTGGGGATACGTATCTGATCGTCCTCCCCGGATTCAAACAGGTGTGTAATCGAGAAATCCGGCTTTGGGGCTTCGAAACGGGTGTCGATCTCGTCGATTTTGAAACGTGTCGATACGACGGAATGTTTCTCTTTGCCCGGCCGGTATTTGATATAGGTGGTTGCCACGATTGTGTCGTCCGGGAGCCGTTCCATACCGGGATATCCGCAGTCCCAGCCTGCATAGCTGTGGAGCAACTTGATCCGACACTGTCCGGGATGTCTCTGGCGGATGTCTTCATATGTGCCCAACCAGGCCACGAAATGTCCGCGTGTCGGGCTGTATAGTTCTTGATCCCTGAACGCGATGACCAGCCGGCCGTCTGCGGTGTAGACTCCCCAGTGGCGGTCGCCCGTCAGCCCCCCTGCCGTATCGACCGGTTCCGACCATGTCTCTCCTTCATCTGAGCTGAATATAACCATGCTATTGCCGGTGTGCGTATTCTCTCTTATCAGACAGCAAAGCTCTTCTTCGTCCGGAGACCGGAACCCGAACGGCTCGGAGAGTTGTTTGCCATTCATTCGTGCGGCGAGCTGTGGCTCGGACCACGAGATCCCACCGTCCGCCGACCGGGTCTGGACTATTTGCCAATCGGTCGAGCTATCGTTTCCCAACCGACGGTGGTAGAGTCCAAGATAAGAACCGTCTCTCAGCCGGACGACGCTGCTGAAAGTCATTACGCAGGGAAGGCCCAGAGGTTCGGCCTCGCGCCAGGTTTCGCCGCCGTCCTCGCTCACGATCCGCGGCATCCAGTCCGTGATCTCGCCGTCTTGTTCCCGACGTGCGGAGAACACCCAGATCCGTTCCTGACCATCGGGATCGACCATGCGGTAGATGCTGGGGCAATTGAAATGATTGGTGAACCCTTCCGGCATTTTATCGTCCAGACGCGTCCAGGTCCGTCCGCCGTCATTGCTCCGCGCCATCGGCCCGGCGTGCCCGCCGTGATTGATGCACCAGACAGCGAACATCGTCTGACCATCCGGCATCAGCAGAGTCGTGGGATGGCCCTGATATACGTCTTCGGTTCCCTGTGCTATGACGATATGGCGATCTTTTTCACCAGAGATGTCAACGATGGGCAACATATTTCTTTATCCTTTCAAACATCAGGCATTCATTTTTCAAGCGCGAATATGACGTAACCAAAACATCTACATCGTCTTTTTGCATTATCTTTCTACTTCGTCTCTTGGTCTCTGTCCTTTTTAGAATTCGTTAAACACATTGTGTCCGGCTCGGAGTGAACCATCGGCCTCGATGAAGGCGAGGTTCATTGGGTTGCCCACCGGCCCGTATTCCGGGCGATGCGCGTCGGCAATCAGACTGTGATGTAACAAATAGACCAGATAGCCGATGTCGCGGTCAACGTGCTCGCCGAGGGTGTAGCGAATGGTTTCCACGCGTTTCTCATCGTCCAGATGCCCCCAGCATGTTTCCGTCGAAAGAAGCGGTTTGCCCACGTTCCGCGCAAAGTCCACGTCGGCATCGAGATGGTTTTCGTATTGTTCCCTGTCGTCTCCGTATTTCCAGTAGGGATGGATGCTCAGCAGGTCGCAGATTGGCTCGATCGTTTCCATGGGAGTTCCCCAGTGCGCACCGATAGTCACCGGGGCTGAGACTCCTGATTCATGGCACTTTTGGTAGAGAGATTTTAACCAGGCGTATTCGGCATCCAGAAGAGGACGAACGTTGTCGTGGTCCAGATTCCCATAGCTGAACGGTTCGTTGCAGAGATCCCACGCAAGGATCCTTTCATCTGTTGCATGCGTGCCAACGATCGCTTCGACATATGTATGGCATCGTTCTCGGAATTCTCGCCCGGCCCATGCTCCTCCCCACTCATGCGGCAGAAAATGATCGATATATATGCCGCCCCAATCCAGATGAGAATTGTGCCAGCGGTTGAACAGCACAGGCATTACACGCAGATCATAATCATTCGCGATACTCAAAGCGGTATCGAAGTTTTTGGAAAACTGTTCCTGCCCCCGGTCAGCTGCGTAGATGAACGCATCCCAGGACAGCCAGAGCCGAATAGCATTCATGCCCGGGAAGTACTCTTTCCCTCGCCCCAGTTCACGCCGAATCGTCTCCGCTTCGAAATTGCGCCACAGTTCAAGCCCGTTTCGGCCGTAACTGGGCTGATAATTGAATCCCTTAACCTCGCTGTAATCCATGTTTCTGTGTCCTTCTCTTGGCCCTATGTTTTCTTTTGATTCCCATGGTCGTAAATTGTATCCATATCCCACGCATCCAGAGAGATCAATCTGGCGTCATGGCCACGCGCGCTGAATGATATTCCGGTGCTATCCTCTCTGCCAGGATACACCCGCACGGCCAGGCACTGGCGTCCGTTCACAAAAACCTCCACGACACTTCGGTCGACAAAAACGCGTAGCCGCAAAGGTTCGTCATCGTGCACCAGGACCTCGGCCGTTTCCGGGCCGCGGGGTGTGACATCCGGGTGCAGAGAAGAGCGCGCGGAATCAATGATAATAAGGCTGTAATGCCGAGCGGGCGGATCGAACCGTCCGCTGTGGAGCATTCCTCGTTTGTGATAAAAAACGATTCGCGTATATTCCTCGCGATCAGGGGACCGCAAAACATTGAGTTCGAGCGCCGGCACGCCATTATGCTCAAATTCGGCCTCGATCTCCATGGATTTGCCCTCTATTTCATCAAGGACAACTTCCTCGTTTGCCGGAAGCGGCATGGCGTCGATTTGCCGATGGTTCGTGCGCAGCGAGGCGATATCGCCGGCGGGCTCAATACTGAGTTGTTTTTTACCCACCAGCCTTAATCGACGCGGCAGAGTCATAATCTGGTTCCATCCCTCGGTAGGTTTGCCCGGATTCATGTTGAAAATGACAATCACATCATCGTTTTCGGGCGTGGCCGATGGAGCGTGGACTCCGGATGGCGTGGACGGACCGAAATTGAACTTCCCGTGCGCCGTGGCCATAAATTTCTCTCGTTTCGTATCGTAATCTCCCAGCAGATACTGTCCCCCGCTCATGTGGCTGAAAAACAGCAGGATATGACGGTCTCCGATGGGCCAGAAATAGGGACACGCCCCGTCATCGCCCGCCAGCGTGAAACGATCCCCCTCGACGAACGGGTGGAGATACTCCCAATTGACAAGATCGTCCGACCGGAACAGGAAAGCCGCCCTGTATTCTTTGTCGCCGATCCCCGGTTTTGTCCCGTTGGATAGTGCGTAATATCTCCCATCCTGCTTCCAGACACACGGATCGTGTACGCGATATGGCAGCGGTGTGCCATCGGGTGCGCTTCGGCGGTCCTCTTCGGTATCGCCCGCTGCCATCGCGATGACGGGTTCGCCGGTGAGTTTGGTCCAGTTCAGAAGCAGCGGGTCATGCGCAACCGCCACCATATTGCCGGCGCGTGTGCCGTGGTACATGGCGATCACCCGATCCTCCTCCACAAATGTGGATCCGGAGAAACACCTATCTTCGGGCCCGGGCGCGATCGCATACGGGAGATCTTGCCAATGCACCAGGTCGTCGCTGACCGCGTGGCCCCAGTGTTGCCGCGGATCTTCGGGGGGATACCCCTGGTAAAACAGGTGCCACCGTCCCTGCCAGAAGCACAATCCATTCGGATCGTTCATTGTGCTCTCGGGGCTGACGAAATGGTAGGCGGGACGGTAAGGATCGTCGGCCATTTTGCGTCGCGATTCCGCGAACCTGTGCATGAGAGGGAGTTCTTCCATTTCCCTCTTCTGTTCCGCCAGAGAATCGCTGAATTCAGGCGGGCGGATTATGGACGTTTCGGGTCCTTCGGCATGATCGTTTTCGGTCATCCTGCAGCTCCTGAGTATTTGCAACCAGAGGGCGTCATTGTATGATAATTGTCGTTACATCATTATGAAATACTCGTCGTATTGCAAAAACCGATCCCATGAAGAACCATTTCTGTCTGGCAGACTTGTTGTGGACTGAAGGGTATATGTTGACGAAATACTATGCGCTACAAAATCGCAACCAGGCGAATATGACGCGGGGGAGAGTAAGAAACTTTTATGCTGCTTTCACGCTGATTGAACTCCTCGTGGTCATCGCTATTATCGCGATCCTGGCTGCTATGTTGATGCCGGCGCTGGAATCGGCGCGGGAGAGTGCCCGACGTACGGCCTGCACCAGCAACCTGCGTGAAGTTGGTCTCACATTGCTGATGTACACCAATGACAATGGAGGCAGGTTTCCCCGCTTCGAGTACACCGATCAGGCGGTTCCTTTCGGTGGGGGAAATCGCGATTCCGTCCAGCGTGTCCTCGCTTCACAATACCTCGAGGGAAACTGGCACTTGTTTCAATGCCCCTCCGATGAAGGAGGCGAAAGATACAATGCCGCCTGGGCGTGGGGAAATGATTATAACGTAGTCAACTCTATCTGGGACGATGGGAGGCGAACCAGTTATCCCGTCCCGCTCATACGTCTGGGAATGAACGGAAGAAAAGTCGATAGCATTACCGCGACAACCCATTCGATGATTGCCTGGAGCGGTGACCATACGATGTACAACGGAATGGATTACTACGGCAATCCTTCCACGTACCCCACACCTCCTTTCACACCGTTCCACGATGAAAACAGCGGATTGTCGGTACTGGCTTTTCTTGATGGACACGTCAGCATTCAGAAAGTCCTCTGCGGGAAATATTTCGGAGACGATTATACTATCCATCCGCCCAAATACGCCCAATCCCGCGGCCTTGGTTGGATATGGTAGAAATAACGTATGTGGCGCGCCTCCTCGAAGCTTCCGCATATGCGGACATTTTCATTTCACCGGTAGAGAGCCAAAAGAAAGGCAAGATTGTAGACGCCAGAACGCAATATGAAAACGAATGCGACAATTTACCCGGCCCCGGCCGAAATATCTCCTTCGGATCGCCCGTTTCTCGTGCCCAGCCAGATCCGCGGACATTCGGAGGAGCATCCCGTTGAAAATGTTACTTTCGAAAATCTAACCGTCGGCGGTGATACAATTATGCAACCGGACGGTGTCGATTTGACCATCGGCGAATATGTCCGAAATGTACGATTTGAAACACGGAATTCAATAGAGGAGTGAAGAACAATGCGCACGCCCGCACTCATGAGCCTTGCAGTTATAGCTTTTCTCACCACTTTCGTCTCGCCGCTGCACGCCAGTGTGCAGATTGCCAGAAAGGGAAAACCAGCCGCAACCATCGTGCACAACGGCCACGAGGCCATTGCCAGAGACCTTGCCGGATATCTGAAAAAAATCACGGGTGCGGAAGTCCCTCAAGTGGCGAAGATTACGCCGGATATAAAGAACAAAAACCTGATTGTGCTGCAAATCGTCGATGATCTGACCGGCACAACGGATGGGCGGACCGCCGACCAAGCGTATCGACTGCGCACCGAGAACAATCGGCTTACACTGACGGCTCAGACGGAGCTCGGCCTCAAATACGCCGTCTACGGCCTCCTGCAGGATCACCTCGGGGTCACGTTCTGCACTCCCGGATATACACATATCCCGCGAAAACCAACTCTTACTGTTCCCGAACTCGACAAACTGGAAGAACCAGCCTTCTTCCTCCGTAATTTCTTTTTGCGCCGGAATAAGCCCGGATCTCCCGTCGCTGAGTATGCGCTGCACAACTGCCATTACCTGCCGAACGGCGATGATATATCGAGCCATCATTCATTCCGCGGCTACGGCGTGGGGAAAAACTGTCCCCTGGATGAAGAGTTCCAGAAAGAGTTCGGCGAAAAGCTCAAAAAGGAATTCGCCAAACGAGATGTCGATGCAAAACCGCTGAGAGTCGGACAGATGGACGGGCCGTTCTATGCCGATTGCGAAGAAGCCAAAGATCTCGCCAGAAAAGAGGGATCCTGGGCCGCTCCCATGCTGCGAATGCTCAACGGTGCCCTCGACCATGCTGGGGAAGAATACCCGAATCACCAGATTGTCACTTTTGGTTATTTCAATACACTTGAAGTCCCCGAAACCGTCAAACCCCACAAAAACCTCTGGATAAACGTTGTCTCGAGCAGTTACTCCGCCAACGCCGCCGGCGATCAGCTCAATCCTATCCGGAACAACCCCGCAAATTTTGCATACGATAAGGCGCTCCGCGAATGGCCGCAGGTCACCGAGGCACCCGTGGTCACCTGGGAATGGGGACAGAACTACAACGCACGCAAATACGAGTGGCCCAACCTTTGGTCGGAGATCGACAATATCCGCCTCTGGGCCGAATACGGGGTCGATGGCGCCCAGTACCAGCACAACAACGTCACCGGCATCAGCTGGGGCGGACTCAAACACTGGCTCTGGGCTCAAATTATGTGGGATCCGGCCCGGGATGAGGATAAGCTGATCAACCGTTTCCTGCACGATTTTTACGGGGCAGAAGCCGCCCCCATTATCAGAGGATATATCGATACAGCCGACCAAATTCGGCGGGACAGCGGCTACATCACGAGCGTCGTCCGCTGGTCCGCATGGCCGCTGATGCTGCGGCAAAAATTCTTGACGCCGGATAGGCTGACTAAACTCGACAGTATTCTGAAACGAGCATACGAGGCTGCCAAAAAGCAAAATGAGCCGGTTTTCGCAAAACGGGTCGCTCAGGCCCGAGCAAAATCGGTGGATATGCCCATCATCGACATCGTGCGCCAGCAGGATGGTCTCGGAGTAACCCGGAATCCTGAGGATAATAGCCTCTGGTACGTGCCCGGCGGACGCGAAGATATGCCGGCCCGGATCAAAAGAATAGTCAGCATTACCCACGGCCACAACTGGCAGAAGAGAATCGTCTGGCTTCACAAAAAAGCCGGAGGGCGCGTGCGAACGGTCAAGGCGGGCGACCTGATCGCCCAAATAGTCCCCAATATGGACGGGCGTATCATCAGCATCAAACACACGCCGACAGACACCGAACTGCTCGCCGGGCGAGGCTACGAAGACAAAATGCACGTTCGCGAAACGCTCTGGAGTACGGAAGAGGCGACAGACACAAAACTCACGACGCTGGCGAAAGAGTCGACAAGTTACTGGGGCTTTTTGGTCAAAGGAACCGTCAATCGCACGGTGGAAGGTACCCCTGATGACAATGCGTTTCGCATTGTCCGCACCGGCAATCCAATGAAACCTCTCGGCGCCCTCTGGGCCGTGATCGCCCCGGAGCCGTCGGTCGTCCGATTGACGGTGCAGGCGACAGGGATCGAAGAAACCATGGAAGATGCTGAACTCGTCGGTCGGGATGAACCTGCTACAATTGATCTGGAAAATGCAAAGGGGAAGTTGGTTATTGAAGTCGACCGGGGTGATGGACTGATCGTCCTGATCGAAACCGATACGGCCGGTTGGAAAGCGCTCAAAGTCCTGCCGGAACCCACTTACACCGGGGAAAAATTCGACACCAGCTGGCGCGGTGATCCGCACATGATCCCGGGGGTGTCATCGGCCGATGTCGCATCCCACTACGAATGGCGGCGCCAAAAATCGTGGCCAAACAGCATTGAAATCTGGCCCGCCGATGAAACCCCGAGAGTCCGGTTGCAGCTGATCGGCAAAAAAGGGAAAGGCAAAGAAGCCGTATTACCCGCGCAGCGATTTTCAGTTCGGACAGATGGCGAAAAACGCGCTGCAGAGGCGGGGAAAACGAAAAAGGATGAGCCGGATCAGGCGAAGCCGGTTGCCCTGAACATTACCGGCGACGGCACAGCAATCAACCCTCGGGATGGCGCAGAACTTGTCCGGGTGCCCGCCGGAAAGTTCACGCGCGGCGATGCCAGGGCCTACGCCGACGCTCAACCCGCCCGCGAAATCCATCTCGACGGATACTGGATCTACAAAAAACCTGTCATCATCCGCCAGTACCGCAAATTCATAAAAGCGACCGGACGGGACGATAAAATTAAGATTCCCGGCTGGCCGCACAAAATCGCGAAACCCATGGAGGAAGACGAAGGTGCTTATCCTCTCCTGCGGAACTGGTACGACGCCCAGGCCTACGCGCAATGGGCCGGCGGTTCCCTGCCGACCGAGGCTCAGTGGGAAAAAGCCGCCCGGGGCACTGACGGCCGGATGTATCCCTGGGGGGATAAGTGGGATGCAACGAAAGTGCCGGAACACGACTACGACGAACGACCGCTCGATATCGGCATGGTGCCGGCGGGCAGCTATCCCGACAGTGCCAGCCCGTACGGCGCACTCGATATGGCCGGCAACGTCTGGGAATGGGTCGGCGACTGGTACGCGCCGAATTATTACAAGAACTCACCCGAACGAAATCCACGCGGCCCGGGCAGTGGAGTGTGCAAAATCCTCCGTGGCGGCGATGTCCACTGGGACCGCCGCATGCTCCGCAGCACCTACCGCCTGCCACAACCACCGCATGTGGATAACTGGGTCATGACCGGTTTCCGGGTGGTGATTGATGCCGACAAGAGCGGAAAAAGGCGGTGATATATTAAATCTTGTTGCCCGTGAAAACGGCGGACGATGGAGGCCCGGCTGATTGCTCTACTGAGCTCGAATCCGATGTTCTTTCGTTTTTTCCCGTCAGGAATCGACAAATATGACCGATAAGAAGGCTGTCGTGTACAAAGGTTATCCGCCGGACCATTGCTGCGTTGGCAGCAACGTGCAAATACTTCCCAATGGTGAATTCGCAGCTTTTTTTGTGACCGGTGGACCAAGGGAACCGGATGTGAAGAATTACATTGCGTTGTGTCGTTCCACCGAGCCCGGACTCGCCTGGTCAACCCCCCCTGAAACCGTGCTCAAATTACATGACCGTGCATGCCTGTGTCCCGGAATTTACGTGGACGGTGGCAGTATCGTCATCCATGCTCTCACCCACGATGGCAGTTGGGGGAAATGGCGCAATTATACGGTTGAAAGCCACGACAACGCCCATTCATGGAGCGATCCGGAGTTCTTCACGCCGTCTCCGAGGCGCACATTCATTCGCAACCGTTACGTTGCCACGTGGGGGGAATGGTTTCTGCCGCTCCAAAGCGCACATGATGTTCAAGATTGGACCGACATCCCCAATGCCGATGGTTCTCTCCGGCCCCCGGTCAATGGGGTGCTGGTCAGCTCCGATAATGGACAAACTTGGACAGCTTCTGAGGTTATCTCGGGGGCCAATCGTTTCGCTGAAAACAATGTCGTGGAACTGTCCGACGGGAAGATGGTCATGCTGATTCGTTCCGATGGTGCCGGTTGCCTGCTCCGGTCGGATTCGAATGATCGCGGACGCACGTGGAGCGAGCCACGACGCACTGACATCCCGAATCCCGGCAGTAAATTCCGTTTGTTCCGGCTGAAAGGTGGACAAATCCTGCTCGTGCACAATCCCAACCCGGCCACCTCGCACCCCAACTCCGAGCCGCAGAAACAGTGCCAGCGCAACCCGCTCTCCATCTGGATATCCGGCGATGACATGGAGAGCTGGGGATACAGGCGGGATCTGACCGACTTCCCGGGTATGCTTGCCTATCCCGACGGTGTGGTCGACGAGTCAAACAATATTCTTCACATCGCTTTCGACTACAACCGGCATGATGTGATCTACTGGGGGGCGGAACTGCCGTCAGAATGACAGGAGTCACACAAAAGATTGTAAGCAAAACGAAACAGCGAAAAGGAAAAATCCAAAATGAACGCAAAAGCGCCCTACAGACTTTTGTACAACAATGATAACACGAACACCGTCGGTTGCGTTAGTCCCTGGCACGAGAAGGGCGAACCATTCCGGGAAGAGATGCTTGTGGCCTCCATCGAGGAAGTGGCCGATAAATGTGTCGATTGCTACCTGCTGAGTCCGGGCATGGGCTGGGTCCCCTGGTGGCAGAGCGATCTCGAACCGGACTTCTACGAATGGTGGCAGGAACGCACGGGCCTGCCCGTGACCGGTTACGACCGCTAC
>JAGXLK010000701.1 GCA_018334735.1 Planctomycetota bacterium
GGATTTTTTTGTTCTTATTGATTCTCTCCCATATTGATCACCTTCCCGTTTTTCTGTTGTTTCCCGAACACGGCATCCAGATCCGTGTCTGCACCTTGGAGTTCGTGCAGATACCTGTCTGTAGTAGTGGTTGACTTGTGTCTCAAAATGGCTTGTATCTTCTTGAGCGGCACATTGTTGACGTCGAGCCAGCTGGCCGTCAAATGTCGTATGCAATGGAAACTGAAGCGTTTTACCCCGGCCAGGCCACACCAGTATTCAAGCCAATGCCGTCTGAGCTTGTAAGGTCTTTCCCTGCCTGTGAGTGGATTTTTCCACATGAAGACCCCAATCTCGAGCTTGGCGTTGATGCGGGCAGTTTTTGTCACACTGCCTATGAGATCACCCCGACGGAAACGGGCGACGGGGTCCTTTCTGTCCTGAAAAAACACCAAGAGGCCTGGGGGCTACCCTTGGGCGTGGTTTTTGACAGGGGCAGTTCCAATTTAAGCGAGGAGGTCATGAGTTTTCTGGGTATGCACGATATCGTCGTCTTGCCTGCGGGTCCGGCCAATCCCAAGGGCAACGGAACGGACGAAGGAGCATTTAGTCAACTCAAGCAGGCTATTGGAGAAGTGCACATCGATACATCATCTCCCTATGCTCTGGGTGAGAGCGTGCTGAGGATGCTCGTCTGCCTGTATATGCAGATGCGCAACAAGCTGGCCCTGCGTACGCCCCGCCCCACTCCTGCCGATCAGATGCAGACACCAGTCTCTGCAAAGGAGCAGGAGAAAGAGCGGGCCCGACTTATAGAGCATCAGCAGAAAAAGGAAGACGATGCTCATCAGGCCAAGAGAGACAGACTGCATTGGCTGGTCAATTATCACAATATCACACTATTACCGGCTGAACTTCAAAGAGCAGAACATTGCATCAAATACTATGACCAGGAAGCCATAACCAAATCTGAAGAAGCGTTTTTAAGGGCAGTCAACCGGGACCACAACCGCTGCAACCTGTCTTATTTTTTCGGTATCTTAAATAATATTCAGCAGGATCTGGACGATCAACGCTACCAGCAGTATTGCCAAGAGCGGTACAGCTATGAGCTGCACCAGGAAAACCAGAGGCGCAAGGCAGAAGAACAGACCCAGAAAGTACCCACTGTGGATAGCATCCTTAACCTTGTGGTAACAGCCATGAACCTGGACCAGGAGTTTCTCAGGCAATCGGCCTTTACAAGATGCAAAAACCGAATCCAGGACTTACTTTCCTCGATTCGCTATATCGGTCCACTCCTGAAGAAGTTTCATGAGGCCCTCGGTGCCAGGAATGACTTGGAACTGGAGCAAAAAGAACAGGCGCTCACGCACATTGAGCAGCTTATACATGAAACCGCCACGGCTTGAATGTGTTACCCTCTGGACCGAATTTTGTTCGAATTTTTATTGCAACGGCACAGGACATGGAGTATACCAAAGGCTATTGCTAACGAAATTAAGCAATTTCCACATCAATAAAGACGACTATACAAAACTAGGAAAAAAAGTCGTCTTCACATGGATATCCGCACAATCCAAGTTGTTTTTTTTGAGAGATAAGAGAAAAACTATGAATAATTTAAGGATTTGTAAATCCAGAGCAGTGCCCTCCCCTGACATGAACCCGTGGATGTGGATTCCCATGAGGGTTTTATGCACAGTATTGTGTCTGGGGTTTGTGTTTGCTGATCTTTCGGCTACCGCCCTTGCGCAATCTGATTGTCCCGGAATTCACGTGCAGATACCGAATATCAGAAACAGCAAGGGATCTGTTGCTTGCGCACTTTTCTCAGAGCCGGAAGGTTTTCCACATAAGTATCTCCGCTTCGCGGATATAATCGTGATGACAAAAATTCAGGGTCAGGAGGCGAGCTGCCACTTTGTCGGCATCAAGCCTGGGACATACGCGATTGGCATATGTCATGATGAAAATTTGAATGGTGAGATTGATACTAATTTTTTGGGATTGCCAACTGAAGGCTATGGCTTTTCAAGCGATGCAAAAGTCTCATTTGGCGCGCCTTCATTCTCTGATGCCAAATTTTCGTACCACGGAAATACCCTGAAACTGATGATAAGTTTGAACTATTGAGTGCACAGGGTTCGCTTAATTCCACTTTCCGGGAAAACAGATTGACCGAGTTGACGATTTCCCAATAAAAACAGATGAACTCCAAGTATTCTCATTGAATCCCCGGAAGGGATGTCTATGAAGCTGTACACAGTGGCCCGACGCTTTATGCGCATTGTGGCGCATCTCTACTTCGTGGATATTCAGCTCTCCGGCCTGGAGAACGTGCCGCGCAGAGGTCCGCTGCTCATCGCCGCAAACCACCCCGGATCTCTGCTGGACGCGGTCCTTTTGAGCACTGTGGTTCCCCGGCACATCAACTATCTGGCCAAGAGCGAACTCTTTCGTTTCCCCGTGGTGGCCTCGGTCTTTCGCGGACTGGGGATTATACCCATTTATCGGGCCGGACAGGCAACGGGGCATGCCGAACGCAACGTGGAAGCTTTCGAGCGGGTTTACGAGGTACTGGAAAAGGAGGGCTGCATAGGCATCTTCCCCGAGGGCCGCAACTCTCCCAAAAGGCAGATCGCCGCCATTCGCACCGGAGTTGCGCGCATGGCCCTGGGGGCTGAGGTCCGCAACGGCTATAGGCTCGGGGTGAGCATTGTTCCGGTGGGCGTGAACTTCGAAAGCAGAGAGCTGTTTCTCTCCTCGGTCTTTTTGAGCTTTGTTCTTTCCT
>JAGXLK010000702.1 GCA_018334735.1 Planctomycetota bacterium
CGTCACTGCGGACCATACACGTCGGGGCAGGTCGTGGGACAGTTCGGACTGGCCGGTCACGCTGTGGCGGCCGGCGGTGATATGGGAGAGTTTTTTGTCACCCGGGCCAACCGGGGCTCATGGTTCCTCTGGACTACCGACGGGCTTTTGGCCAGCCGAATATTCAAATCGCCCCACCAGAAAGGCGATATTCTCTGGGCGATGCCGGAGAACGATCGAAATATGGACCTATCCGATGTGTCACTGAAACAGGAACATTTCAGAGGGTGGTTCTGCCGGTCGCTGGAAGATGATAAATATTATGCCGTGGCTGGAAAACCGCACGCAAGCGTCGTTGAGGTGAAAGGTCTCGATGATTTCACGCGCATGGGCGGAACGTTGAAAATCACGGCCGAGGATATTGCGGAGGCGATCAAATGGGAGCGAAAGGCTGAGAGGGCAAAAGCCAAAAATCGCAATCTGCGCTACTACCACTGTTACAAGACCGATCAAAAAGTGCGGGCCGACGGTCGGTTGGATGAGTGGGAAGGCTATCCGCGGGCCCATATCGGCGACAACATATCGTTCGTGATGTCGCACAAAGACGGCGCGTTGAACCTGGGCTATGAAGTCAGAAATATGACTGATCTTGTGAACAAAGGGAATAAATGGCAGACATTATTCGAGACCGGGGCGTGCCTCGATCTTATGATAGGTACCAATCCCACGGCGCCACCGGACCGGAAGGCGGCGGTCCAGGGGGATAAGCGTATTCTGATCACGCACTATAAAGGAGGTCTGGTAGCGGTGATGTACCAACCCGTCTCGCCCGGTGCGCCGGAAAAATATGCATGGAGTATTGAGTCTCCGGTTTTCAAGGTGTCTTTCGACGAAGTTCGCCGGCTTGAGGACGCAGAACTCGGGTATCGCCGCTACAACAAGCGGGAAAGCGATCAGTTGAGCCATTTCGTGCTGGAAGCGGTTATACCGCTTGATCGTCTTGGTATTGAAATGAAACCAAACCTGAGAGTGAAAATGGACTGGGGGTATCTGCGGTCTAATAAACACGGGACCGACGTGATGGAGCGGATCTACTGGGCGAATCAGGCGACGACGATCCTGGCCGATACACCTTCCGAGGCGCGTCTTGAACCGGATATGTGGGGTTATGTGCAGTTTCATGATCGAGTTTGGGGTATGGGCACGGGTCTCAATCCGCGGTCGATGATTGAGGATGAGAAGGAAGAGGAAATCGATCTGGATGATCTGGGGTTGTGAATTTTGTTTTTGCCCGGTTGTCCTAAAAAGGAGGAGGCTCCAGCCGGTGGACCGGGTCGTGAGACCCGGAGCCGCTTTTCCCTTTGTCTTTCGGTCGTTTTGCTTTAGCCGTCGCTGCCCTCTGATCGCTGTCCGTCCCGTCGTATGCTGTAGTCGTTGCTAATGTGGCACAGGCTCCTTGGGCACCTTAGCTTTGTGCGGAGGAGCCTCCAGCCGGTGGACCGGGTCTTTGTCTGTCTGTAGCGCACATTGGACGAGGCATCTAAAGCTCTCCCGGTCCGGAAACCACCACGGGATATGCCGATTTCACTGCCGTTGCCTAACAGTCTTTGCAATCCGGAGACGTTTGCGGAACCGGCCCGTGTGGTGTGCCGCGCGCCAGCGGCGCGCTGTGGGGTTCCCGAATGCGCCGGATCCCGTGTGATTTTTCCGCTGGGAACGGATAACGACGAACGGCAAAGCGGTGAAGAATCACCGCACTCCATAGCCGGCTGGCGCCGGCGGGGTTCATACATGCGCTGGTTTTTCTCACATACTGCGTGAATAAAGGAGGAACTTTACAAGACATTGCACCGCGTTCTGAACGCCAGCCCCGCGGGAACGGTTCTGAAGTCCAGCCCGCTCATCTGCTACGCAAGCGGGGACGGGATAAGGTAGAGAGATAAAGTACAAAAACAATGTCGGGGAGTGGCAAAAGGACAACGATTTTGCGTTTACAACGGCACGACTTCCTGGACGCGCGGCCAGAGGGTCAGGTCCTGGATTTCGAGATGGGGCGGGAGTTCACAGATCTGCGCGACGATTTCCCCGAGTTCCCGCGGTTGAATGCATTTTTCACGGGTCTGTTCGTCTTTTTCCGGCAGGCCGGCGGCTCGCGCAAAATTCGTGGCACCCCAGCTGGGCGTGATAGTCGTCACACGCACCCCTTTTTCCCGCAGTTCGGTGTAGAGACAGTCGGAAAGCTGGGCCAGACCGGCCTTGGCGGCCGAATAGGGTCCGAACCCGGGCCAGGCCTCTTTCTCGCAAACACTGGAGACGTTGACGATCGTGCCGGAACCTTGCTCGGCCATGACCTTCGCCGCCCGCCGACACCCAAAGATGGCTCCGGTCAGGTTGACATCGATGGATCGCTGAATTTCCTCGTCGGTTTGTTCGGCGAGAGGCGCGATATCGACGCCGGCCCCGGCGTTGTTAATCAGCACGTCGATGCGATTCGTCTCACTCATGACATCATTGAAGACCCTATCCCAATCTTCCGGTTCTGTGACATCAGCGACAACGAATTGTACGCCGATACGGTCGGCGGTCTGCCGCAGTTGATCTTCACCCCGCGCGGTTATCCAGACGTGGCATCCTTTTTCCGAGAGAATTTCGGCGATACCCGCGCCGTAACCGCGTGAACCCCCCGTGACGATCGCGACTTTGTCTTCCAGATCGACTTTCATTATGAGACTCCTTCCGTGATTGGAAAAAGCAGGTTCCCATTGCCGGAAACACCGGCTGAATAGTCCCTC
>JAGXLK010000703.1 GCA_018334735.1 Planctomycetota bacterium
GGAAAAGGACGCCATCCACGGTTTCGACGACCGACCATGCGTCTTTGTAGCGCTCGGTATAGTAATTGCCGATAACGGTGTCGCTTTTGCCTTCAGGGGCTGCCCAACCACAGGTTCCCGGCGTGCGATTCGGGAAATGCCAGGTCAGATAGAAAGTGATTTCTTTTGTTTCTCCCCCTTCCAGGTTGATGGTTGAGCAGACGACACCTTTACCGGGATCTCTGTCAGATTCATCAGCTGATTTGATACGCCCGTCGTCTTTAAAATCGCGCCAGAAGGCTTGAATGGCCAATCTTTCCCGATCGAGGTAATGAGGCCAGCCCGCGGCGACCGTTTTGCGTCCGCCGCGCGCAGCGAGTGCAATGGTGCCGGTGCCGGGATTGGTTGATGCCAGTTCGCTGTTTCCAAGGAGGACCCCGCGGAACCCGTATGCTTTTCGCATTTCGGCGGTCTTCCCATCGTCCGGCCTCACGGGGTTCGGGATGCAGTATGCGAGAGAGACTTTCGTGGCGGAATGTTTTCGGTTTTTCAAGTGATAGCGGAGCACGGCCACGGGAATCCCGGAGGCGTCCGGGTCGCCGGGCACGAGCGGGTTGAACGCCTCGAGAGTGATATCGACGGGAACGGTTTTATCATCGAATTCAACGTATGCAAAGGGATAGGCTCCCGTAAATTTAGCGGATGCGAGTCGTGGGATGCCGGAAAGACGTTCGATTGGAAGCCCGTGGCCGGACTCGTAGGGTGGATGAATACGAGCTTCCAGCACGCGGGACTCGGTTTCTCCACTCGAAGTTTCGGTCCGAAGCAAGGGGAAACAGTAGGGGAGGTCGTTGCCTTTTGCTGGCGAGTTGAAAATCTCCCAGTCCCGCAGTTCACCCCGACCACCCAGGGAGACGGTTCCGGTTCCAATACCTCCAAGAGGGAAGCGGATTTCTTTGGTGAATTCGTTTTCATATGGATCAGGTCGGCAGTCGTTGCGGATTTCTTTCAACAGTCCTACGCGTTCCATTTTTGGGCTCCCGAGTGGATGGAGTTCTGGCCTGGTCAGGCCGGGCAAGGTACGTTATCGGGACGGTGTTTGCAAGTGGCTGCGGTCAATCATTCTTCGCCATACCGGTCGATCGCGGTGACGCTTCGCACCCGACGGATACGTTCGTCGATGTTGGAGGCATGGGGCACGAAAAATACCATCGGCGGACGGTTCGGATCCTGGAAACTGATGATGATGCGTCCAAAGCCGAAAAGCCACCGTTCCACCACATCGGTGGCGTCAAAATCAACATCGTAGTCCTGGTTTTTGATCTGGCGGCCGGTTTCGGTCAGACCGCGCTGAAGGTCCGCGACATTCGGCGTGATAGCGAGATAGTGAAAAAGTCCGTGGATCCACCCGATGAAGATGACAAAAGCAATGACCCCGGCCGCCATGAAGTAGAGTTTGGGAGTGACTTCAACGCAGAGGTACCGCACAAGGCGAATGGCATCGTCGGCGTAACCGACGAGGTGAAGAAGGAGCAGCAAAGCACCGATGGTGGGGACGAGGATAAGAACGGCTTTGATGCTCATGTGGAACTGTTCGACGAGCGCATTGAGGATTGCGATGCTGACCCAGATCCCGCCCAGCACCTCTCTGTTGGGGACTTCTGGGACAAGGTGCCACGATTGAAGCAGCACATAAATACCGAAAACGATAGCAAGGACCAATGTGGGAAAATACAGAACCCACCGTGGGCGGTCCCATAGAATGACGTATTCGTGAACTTCGCGGTGTTCCAGTATCCGCTGCTCAACAGAATAGCGTGTACGTGCGACGTTCAGAAGAACAAGAACGGCGAGGACCCCGGCGATGATAATGCCGGATAGAATATAGGTGGCCAGCATGGCATTGGAGTCCCAGGCTTTTTCGGAGCCGAACCGCACGGCGGGTATCAGCAACACGGCGCCAATGACAATCAAGAGCCCGAAGGTATAGCGGAAGAACTTCTGACGCGCTTTCTTCTTTCGAGCTTTGACCGTGGGGTCCTCCTCCTGCTGCCCCTGAGGGGGCGTCTCCCGCTGTTCGTCTCCGGCCGATTCTTCCGGTGTCTCTTCACTCACTCCTGACTCCTTTCGGTGAAATCAGCTGTCCGGACAAATACCCCTTTGCTCCCGGACGTTTCTGTCAACCACGTGCTATTATTGCGAGAATTTGCTCCGAGCGCAAAATGGTTAAGAAAAAACCGGCGCAATACGTAGGGTGCATCCGTGAGACAGGCCCACTATCTCGCATTTTGCCCCGAGAAGGCTTCGAAGACGGCGACGGCGTTTTCTGTGGGCGTTTCGGGTGGAGCGGTTTGGCCGGTGCGAGGATATAACCTCCGCCGCGGCCAACTTTCTGGCAGAGCCGGTGCACCTCCGCGTGAATGTCTTCCGGTGCGCCGTGGCGGATGATGCTCTGGCTTCCGGGCCCGCCCCAGAAGGTCAAATTGTCTCGCACGCGCTCTTTGAGTTCATACGGGTTTTTTAACCGTCCTGCCTCCTGGCTTTCGACCCCCGCGGCCACTCCGCATCGGCCCCCACGGCCTACCATCTTGACATATGTCATTTCATGTATACTGGCCCACATTATTACTTTTATGTCAAGAGGAGCCAAATGTCTTACCGTAATTTGAAGTTGGAAGCACTTGATCGTCTCAAAATGAAATCCCGGGAAGGGCAGTTCATCACCGATCTTCGTAATGGTCTGGAGTGTTCTCCCTTTGAAGCCGATATCATCATGGATATGGTCGAGG
>JAGXLK010000704.1 GCA_018334735.1 Planctomycetota bacterium
GGAGGGCGAGCCCGGCAGATGTGTCGGCTCGGTGAATAATTGGAGACGGCGGTCCATTTTCCCACAAAAGAGCAGGTTGTCAGAGTTCTCGGGCCGCGGGATATTTTTCTGCGGCAACTGCAGGGATCCTTTGACGTTCAGATTGTAGCGCGAGGACACCAATTAGTCCTTGAAGGTGATGAACGGGAAGTCGCAGCTTGTAAAGAAGTACTGAGAGAGCTTCAGGAGCGTCTTGAGTGTGGCGAGGAGCTGAACGAATCCAACGTTGAGCGGATTATTGCCGGGACAAAAGATTCGAAAGATCGGCCTTCAGAAGGGGCTTCGACCCGGCTTGCGAGTTTCAGGAGTGGCCAGACGGCGCGGCCAAGAACGTCCGGCCAGGCGCAGTATATAGAAACCATGTTGGAGAACGACATTGTTTTTTGTATTGGGCCAGCCGGAACCGGTAAAACGTATCTTGCGGTGGCGGCAGCGCTGGATTACGTGAAACGGGGTGAACTGAGGCGAATTGTTTTGTGCCGACCGGCTGTGGAAGCGGGGGAGCACCTGGGATATTTGCCCGGCGACCTGCGCAGTAAAGTGAATCCTTATCTGAGACCACTCTATGACGCACTTCATGATTTGATGTCTCCGGATATGGTTAAGAAATACATCGATAATGATTTGATTGAGATCTTGCCGCTGGCGTTTGTGCGTGGGAGAACCCTGGACAATGCGTTCATTATTCTTGACGAAGCACAGAACTGCACGGTCGAACAGATGAAAACGTTCTTGACTCGTTTGGGGGGGTCGGCAAAGCTTGTCGTGACCGGTGATATAACCCAGATTGATTTGCCGCACGAAGAACGAAGTGGATTGGTAGATGTGCAGGAGCGCCTTGCCGGGATAGAAGGTATCGGGTTTGTGAGGTTGAGTCAGGGGGATATCGTGCGGCACTATTTGGTGCGTCGTATTGTGGATGCCTATCAGCATGAATCTGGTGCTGAGGCCGGAACGCAGAACGCGGACTTTGAAGGTGGTGAACAGGACGATGCGTAACGGGAAAAAAGCCGGCAATGAGAGGTCCACGCCCCGCCGCCTGGCTGCTGGGGGCAACAGGAAAGGTTCGGGGAAAACCAATAAGAGTGGTTGGCGTCGTGTGTTCAGCCGTGAAAATATCGGATTGGTTCTGACTTTTGCCGGTTTAACAGTGGGAATTTACATTGTTTTTATTCTGGGTGAACCTTCGCCGGGGATCGGTCTTGGGGAACCGGCGCCGCGCAATTTCCGTGCGCCTGTAGCCTTTACGACCAAAGATTTGGATGCAACGCGGCTGGCCCGTGAAAAAGCGCGCCGGAGCGCGCCGCTTGTATTTGAAACGAATGACAAATCCGAAGAAAAACCTTTGCCGTTGCGCCAGGTTTTTGAAGAAGGGGGGGATAGCAAAGCGCTGAACAATATCAGTAATAAGGCAACGCGCCGAAAGATGCGAAGCCTTTTACCCCGGCTGCGGAGGGAGAAGAAACGCGTCAGCAGGGTTTTGGAACTTGTGGGAAATGCAGTTCTGGCAAGCCCTATCGGTTTGGACCGAGCGAGGCTGCGGATGGCGGGGGAAGCCATTATTGAGGGCGAGGCATCCGAGGAAAAGCGGAAAATTGATATGGCGAAAATCGTCCCGATTGATGCTCAATCGGAACGTTTCCAGGCTTTGTTCTCGGAACTGATCGAAGACTTATCTGATGAGGAGCAGAAAGTATTTCTCAGCGCGGCAGAGGCCTTGCTTGAGGCCGAGGTGAAACTTGACGAAGTGAGGACAACCGAAGTCGAAAATCAGGCAGCGGAAGCTGTTGTGTCCGTCCGCAAAGAATTTCCTGAAGGCGCATTACTGGTAAAGAGGGGGGAAGAGGTTCGTCGTCAGCATTTGGTTCAGTTGAGTGATGCGAAAGAAAAATATATGCGCAGTGCGGCCGGTCAGCAGTTGCGTTTTCAACACCTTGTGGGGGTTGCCGTGGTTGTTTTGGTGCTTATGGCCGCCGTTGGCTTCTATCTGTCCCACTACCAGCCGGAACTTGTCCACAGTAATCTTCAAAGGCTATCTTTTGCTTTGATAACACTGGTTCTTGTGGGGTCCGCCCGCCTGTTTGCGGTCCTGGGTTTTTCCCCGTATCTGGCGCCTGTGCCGTTGATGGTGATGGTATTGTGTCTTGTTTACGATCAGCGTTTTGGATTTGAGATGGGCGCCCTTTATGCGGTTCTTGTAGGGCTTGCTCAGGGCGGAGGAATGGCTTTCGTTGTCTTGATGCTCGGGGCGATGACCGCAGCGTTGCTGACTGGCAACGTTAGAACCCGGAGTGAATTGATAAAGACGGGCTTGGTTGTTGGTTGTGCACAATGGGCCGCTGCATTGGGTCTTGGGCTTTACACGAGTGAGGGGGGAATCGCCGTTCCGCTCCAATTCTGGGGGAATCCCCTTGTCGCCGATTCATTATGGGCGCTTGGAAACGGCTTGATGAGTGGGTTCCTTGTGAGTGGACTGTTGCCTGCAATCGAACATCTATTCGGGGTATCAACCGATATTCGGCTTCTGGAGTGGAGCGATCCGAACCAACCTTTGCTGCAGAGGTTGCTTCTCGAAGCGCCGGGAACGTATCACCACAGTATGGTTGTCGGAAGTCTGGGAGCCGATGCAGCC
Organism: Planctomycetota bacterium; assembly: GCA_018334735.1. The sequence goes on from JAGXLK010000704.1 coordinate 2,672, forward strand.
GAGGCCATCGGTGCCAACCCACTTCTCGCCCGTGTCAGCGCCTATTTCCATGATATCGGAAAGCTGAAAAAGCCGGAATATTTCGCCGATCCC
>JAGXLK010000705.1 GCA_018334735.1 Planctomycetota bacterium
AGAATTATCGGGATCAAAATCCCGTTGGGACAGGGCTGGCAGTAGCCGCAGGCCCGGCACATTTCTCGTCCCAGATCGCCCGCAGCTTCCTGCAAAGCCTTCATCTCTTCTTTGCTGTAGCGGTGAGCGGGGCTGGTGGCGGCAAGGTCTTCCCGCAGTTCTGCCACAGATTTCATTCCAACAAGGGCACAATCAGCATCAGGATTCTCAAGCACGAAACGAATGGCCCCCGCCGGTCCAATCGGTCCTCCCGGAAGACCCTCGCCTTCCAGCTTCAATTTGTCTCCCACCTCCGCCAGGACGCCACCGCCCAGAGGTTTCATGATGAGAGTGCCCAGGTCATGCTCTTTTGCCATCGGCATGATTTCCTCGTCCATCAGTTCATCGTTGAGAATGTTATAGGCCACCATAACCACTTCGAAGTGCCCCGACGAAATCGCGCGTTTCAGCGTTTCGTGGTAGCGGTGGCAGCTGATAGCCGGATGCCCAATCAAGCCTTCATTTTGGGCATCTTCCAGGGCTTCCAGAGCTCCGCCGTTCGACGTCGCTTTATCGTACATCTCAGGAAGTCGCAGGTTATGCGTCAGATATATGTCGATATGATCGGTCCGCAGGTTGCGCAAAGATGTCTCGATGTCGCGTCGCATACCATCAGCATCCCGCGCCTGGCTTTTTGTCGAAAGAATGACTTCGTCGCGTCGGCCCTCCAGGGCGCGGCCGATTTTTTCCTCGCTATCGCCGTAGGCCCGGGCTGTATCAATAATGTTGATCCCGCTATCGATGGCATCATTAACAAGACGGGTAACGTTTTCCTGATCGACTCCGGGAAATTTTATCCCGCCCAGTCCGATCTCCGACACCCACAGTTCCGTCCGGCCGAGTCTTCTGGTGAGCATGCATTTGTCTCCTCAAGGAGTCTTTTCGTGTTGTAACATAGAACGTCTCACCTTTTCCAGTCGACAAGCCAACGGTGTTACCAGTCACAGACTCCAATGAACGGTCCTACGGTGACGGGATATGGGGGGCAGCATCCGTAAGATGCAGGCTGGGAGATTATGGGGAGAATGGGAGAAGTGAGCTGAAGACCCCCATAAATCAACTGGACTTCAGGACCGCTCCCGCGGGGCTGGAGTCCAGAACGCGGTCCGGCGGCGAATGATCCCAAACTTCGGCACCCAAGGAACAAGCCGGCAGGGGCCGGGCACGTGTGGCGTTTCCATGGCTAAGCGGGAAGAAATAAGTCCATGAAGGTTTTAGTAACACCGGGTGTCCGTGAATCGGGTTGAGACTGTAATACATGTCCACCCGAAAACAAAACATATTTTCTTCCGGCCGCTTAGCCCACTCAACCTCTGCCTCCTGTCACGCAAGGTGACAGGGGGACTTCCTTATTTCCGAACATTTCCGTGAATCATAAGCGAGCTGGGGTTCGGAATATGGCGCGAGTTGCGGGATTTCTGCGTTCGTTGTGATTTTGCGATATTTGTCCGCCCTAAGTCCGGCTTCGCCCGCCCGTAGCGGGCTCAGCTGAACTCGAGTCTCGCCGACAGGCCAGCGTATGATCGCGACCGACGAAAACCATTCAGTGAATGTTGACCGTCGGAATAGTTCCGGCGATGCCGCGCCCCTCCTCAACAACCGCATAAACGCCCTCCTGCGGAACGTCGAGGGTCACCGTCCGGCAATCCGGAATCGTGATCTGCACATCTCTCTCGTCGCCTTTGGGTGCGTAAGCAAAGAGGAGCCAGCGACGTTTCGGCTTCTCGCCCATTACCTGCGCCTGAGCCCACACGCGGAACTTCGCATCTTTCGGGAACTCCGTTCTGTCCTCCCATTTATTGGATTCAGGTTTGGGTTTCTCCGGATCCAGATTCGTGCTGAGGTGGTAGAAACAGTGGCGCAATCGCTCAAATTCCCGGAGTTTCTGCTCGCTCACAAAACCTTTCACGTTACCCTGAGCGTGAGAGCCTGTCCCGGCCGGTGCGTCGATGACATGAATATTGATCTCGACGTGGGGATTGACCACCGGCTCACCATGTCTCCAGAACGTTTTAAGGGTTTCGTTTTTATGCACCTGATCCACTGCTTCCACGACCTCACTGAAATACAGCCAATCGCCCTCGCGTTTTGAGCCCCAACCCGTGAAATGCCGCACGCAGTGCGGTTTGCTCAGCCACATAGCCCACGTCGCCATACTCCCGTAACGAGCCGGTTTAATCTTCTTCTCGTTGTACCAGAACGTCGAAATCTCGAAGAAATATCGTTCTTTCTGAGACTCATACCATTTTTTCTTCAGACGCAGGTTCATCGACGTAACGGGTATGGAAACAGCGGAGCAGTCGTCGAAACGGCGGCCCGCGTACTCACGCGCCGAAACGCCGTCCCATGCAAGCGGCGTGGAATTGCGTTTGTAGACGTTGATGTTCGCCGGGCCGCCCCAGGCATAACCGATGAAAAGAAACTTCTCGCCCCACCGGCCAGCACCTTCCCGCATCCCGTCGAAGACCGCCTTGTAGCGTTTCACGGACGACTTACCCTTGCCGGGCACTTTTCCCTCGTTGTTGGATAGCATGACGATGTACGGGGGATTCGGGTACCATTTTTGGAGCAAGGCCAGTTTCTTCCGGTATCGGCCCATATATTTTTTCCCCGCGGATCGCCAAGCCTGCACCGGGTCGTCAGCCGAAAGCCCCTCGATGCTATTGGCCACCAGGTTGCCCCACCTCAGAGAGAAAGGCGCATTGTGTTTGGCCAGCTTCATG
>JAGXLK010000706.1 GCA_018334735.1 Planctomycetota bacterium
CGTTCAGAAACCCATCGAACTCGAAGGGCCCCGCAAAATTGTGTTCGGTCTGATGGCCAGCCCCGGCAAGCCTCTTCCCGAAAACTGGCGAAAGATTCTGTTTCAGCGTCGATACAAAGACTACCCGACCATCTACTGGCAGGGATCCACCTACTGGGGGTGCGCGGAAAGCATGTCTGAGACGTACCCGCTGGGCGGTGATATGAGCACACTGAATAAAATGCAGGAGGCCCGGCTGACCGGTGACAGAAACGTTTACCGGCCTTTCATTGGAGCGTGGTCCAAACGCCATCTGGAAGGAGAATGGCCGGAATCCGGTCGCAAACTCAAGACGCCCGAGCAGGCGAAGAAACTCGCCATCCATTCTATCAGGCATGCCGCCAGTGCCGGGCAAAACGATTTCTTGAACGTTTACTGGGAGGAATTTCATGGCGTTTCGCGCAACCACCCGGAGACGCAGGTATTTAAAAACGAATGGAGTGGGCGCTACGGCTACGGCGGTGTGCATCCGCTGGCGCCGAGTTACCTTGATTTCCAGTGCTGGTACGGCGCTGAATTCATCCGTCGAGGGATCGGACTCTACTTCGATAACACATTCCCCAAGCAAGGCAAAGATCCGGTCACAACCAACGCCTACCGGTTACCCAACGGTTCAATCCAGGCTTCCGCCAATATGTGGCGGCACAGGGAGTACCTGAAGCGAATCTGGATTCTGCACCAGCAACTTGCCCCCGCCAAAACCAAACCAATCATGATGTTGCACATGACCAATTCGCATGTTCTTCCGTACATGGTCTTTAACCAGTCAAATCTTGATCTTGAATGGTTTTATGGCCCCGATCCGCAGCAGTCGAAATACGATCATGCGCTCCTGCGGGCGGAGAGCCTTGGCCGGCAGACGGGAAGTATTCCTCTGGTGCTGGCCCACACCGGACGCCATAGCAAGAAAGGTAAGACGGTCGGCGAACGCACGAAGTTCGGGACGATGTTCGTGCACGAGATTAAATTCCGCTACCGAAATGCGTCCGGGCCGCTGATGGAGAAAGTTCTCGATTTCGGATACGGGCGGGAAGACTGTGAGGTTTTCAATTACTGGGAACCGGATTATCCTCTTTCAGTCAGCAGCGATGACGCCAAATCGATCGTCCTGCGTCGCGGTGGGGAAGCTATGATCGTCGTGGCGACCTGGAGCGATAAACCGGAGAAGGTGACTTTTGATGTGAAAAGCCGGGTTTTGAAAATGAGGCCGAAGTCGCTTGTCAATGCCGAGTCGGGAGATGCCGTTCCGCTCGCTGGCAACAAGTTTGATCTGGATTTGCCGGCGTACGGCGTGCGCATTCTCCATCTGAAATAAGAAAGCGGGTCATAAGAGAATATGTGACAAATCCTTGAAAATGAAGTCGGATCATCAATCATATTCAAACGGTCATATTTAAAGGGATCACGCGATTGGAACCCCAAAAGCATATGCCGGGCCATTGGCCCTCAACAAAGTTTTGCAGGGGCTGAAAGCCCGATAGATGCCAGCCCAGGGTACAGTGGTCTGAAAGACCATCAAGCCCTGGGGATGAGGAACTTTGAGAGAGAATAAGCTCTGAAGGAGCGACACAATTATCCCGGTTCGAGACACAATTGGATTTTGGAATCGAATGAAAGCTCTGAAGAATCTAATTCTCATTCGCTCAGTCCACCGATAAATAACCAAAAATGAGGAAACGAAGCATGACTTCTCCCAAACGCAAAATCTTTATTGCCGCATTGCTGCTTCTGTCGGTTCTTTCAGGAGTGGCGACGGGCTGGGATAACCCCAACGAAAACTACCGCATCTATTCCCGTTGCTGGTACGAGTACGAACCCGACAGCTATGCGGTCGGGCTGTTTCACATGGGCGCCGGCGTCGACGCTGCAATGGAAAAGATCGAGGAGAGTCTGGGCGACCTCGACGAAGGCCCTGGCGGAGCGGCGTTTGGGGAGAAAATGGCCTCAGGGAAGAAAAAACCGGAGATCGATCCTGCATACGATACCGAACAACTGCCCGACGGTTCCGATGTCCCCGCCGCCGGGCTTATCTGCCAGCCGTTCAAGAAAGGCGACGATATCGGGCGGTTCGACGCGGGGATCCGCCTTGAGGGGAAGACCGCGGCCATCGTTACCCCAACCTACGGTAGCCTGAAAGAAAAAGGACATCTGGCCGTCGAAGCGTGGTTCAAACCCGATGAACTCGGCGGATGTCTGTTCTGGCTCGGCGGCAGACGTCGGGACGGTGTTTTTTGGCTTCAATTGACCGATACCGGCAGGCTCAAAGTCGCCTATCCCGACGGCGAATTGCTCACGGATGAGCCGGTTTTGACAAAAGGTCAATGGCGCCACATCGCCTTTGTTGTTGCGCCTTCGGCGGCTGCATTTCGTGCGTTCTACGGGACGCTGGAAGGGGGGAATGAGGGCCGCGTCTCCCGAAAAACCGGTCGTTTCCAGAGCGAACCAGCCGACCACGGGCCGGAACTGCGGATTGTTGTCGACGGACGGATCGTGGCCGGTCGAGAGGTTCCGGAACTCAGAAATTATGTCAAGCGGCTGAAAGGAAACGTTCTCTTGGGGAACGACCTCAAACGCCGCAAACCGTACCGCGGCGTGATCGACGAACTGCGCGTCTCGGATCGGGCTCGGAAATACTACCCATACGATCTGGCAAAGACCCGTCTTACGGCCGGCCCCGACTTCCCACTCGGGCAACCGTATCTCCGGGACCCGAAAGAACCTCC
>JAGXLK010000045.1 GCA_018334735.1 Planctomycetota bacterium
GGGAAGGACAGGCCGCGGATTGCTCCCGATCTCCCTTTTGGCGCCTATTTCCTCTCATAAGGTCATACAAACGCTGAAATTCGTCGTTATTGGCAAAGTGTACCACTATTTTGCCTTTTTTGCCCCGGTGTTTAACCTCCACCTTCGTGTTCAACGCGTCGCGCAGTTCCCGTTGAAGCCGCTTCACCTGCGGCGACGGCTCCGGACGAGATGGTCGTGAGGAGCTAAGGCCCTGTGAGGCCAGACGTTCTGCTTTTCTTACGGAAAGCCCTTCGTCCACGATTTTTTTCGCCAGCTTCTTCTGTAAAACAGGTTCACCCAGCGACAGAACCGCCCGGGCGTGTCCCGCAGACAGTGTTTCACGTGAAACCATCTGCTGGATTTTGGTCGGCAAATTCAGCAATCGGAGAAAATTCGCAACCGTGGAACGTTTCAACCCCAGTTTCTGCGCCGCCTGTTCCTGGGTTAAATCCAGATTATCAATCATGCGGTCGATGGCTTCGGCCTTTTCAATTGGGTTGAGATCCTCACGCTGGACGTTTTCAATTAGAGCCAGTTCAAGCATTCGATCATCACTGATATCACGGACCAGAGCGGGAATCGTTTCGAGCCCGGCCTTATGAGACGCTTTCAGCCGGCGCTCTCCCATAACAAGTTCATAGAGGTCACCTTTCGGGCGAACGACGATCGGTTGAAGAATTCCGGCGCTTTTAATAGATTCAGAAAGTCCTTCCAGCGCTTCTTCGTCGAGATCTTTCCGGGGCTGCTCGGGATTCAGTTCAATAGCAGACAGCTCGATTTGCAGAGTCCCTGAGTGTCCGCTTGCTGCCGTTGCCGAGGAATTTGTCTGGGACCCTGAATCCTTTTTACTATCGGCATCACCGATCAATGAGGCCAATCCTTTTCCTAACCGTCGTTTTTTCACCATCTCTAACTCCTTTTGAAGTGTTTCGAGTGTTTCACGTGAAACACGACATCAAAATAGAACGAGGAAGAGGGGGAAATCAAGGTAAAAAGCAATTGTTCAAAGCATAACCGGGGGTGTGCCTGGCACTGTCAGAAGGATGCCTCTCTTGGCTTTTTTTCGAGTGGGCGCGCGCGCGGGCGCTCTAGAGCAACATTATATACAATTCTCCCTGGCGCTCATACCACAGATGGAGACACGCCAGCAATCCAAAGATTGTGTGACAAAAATAAAGTGTTCTTACTCAGCATCCGCGGCCAAACCGGCATCTCCAGACCACTTTATTGCTTCAGGGCCTATTTAAGGCTCCTTGGCCGATGCAAAAGCTCCCCGCACTGGCAAGGTCACCCAACTCCCGCTACAATCACTATTTCATCGGGGAATTCTCCCGGCTCGCTCAACCATGTTTCAATCTTGCTTTTTTATTCCTGGAGATTGTCGTCAATGGCAAAAAATTCTTCTCCTCTGGCGAAAACACTGCCGATTGTCTTCCGCCAAACGCTGGCTGACAAAAAAGCCGTCTGCCTGGTGGACGGTGAGCACTATCCACCTGTGACAAAATGGACTGTTGATGAACTCCAAAAGGAGGGGGCCAACATCGTCGCTCTTGTGTTCATTGGCGGAACGGAAAAAGTGGAGAATGCGGTTGAAGAACTGGGGGGCGATTCCACATTGTGGAATGTCTATGTGGGCGGCAAACAAAAGGAAGAAACCCTGCAGGTTATCCGGCGTGTCCTTAAGGAGGCCAAGCCCGAACTGGTCATTGATCTATCCGATGAACCGGTTCTCGACTACCGAACACGTTTTGAACTGGCTTCGCATATCCTCGCACATAATGTGTCGTATATGGGTGCTGACTTTATATTTACACCACCTTCAATGCGTACCATTCTGAAGAAACCGAGCCTGGGAATCATTGGGACGGGCAAACGTGTGGGCAAGACCGCAGTCGGGGTCACTGTGGCACGCCTTCTGAATCGGAAAGGTTTTCAGCCCCTCGTCGTGTGCATGGGCCGCGGTGGGCCGCCGGATCCGGATGTCGTCGATGCAGGCGAAATGGAATTGACTGCGGAGGTTCTGCTTGAGGTGGCGGAACAGGGCGGCCATGCGGCCTCCGATTACTGGGAAGATGCGTTGCTCGGTCAGGTGCCAACCATCGGGTGTCGGCGCTGCGGGGGAGGAATGGGAGGTAACCCCTTTCTCTCGAACGTCATAGAAGGGGCCGAAATCGCCAACGAATTGCCCGCGCAATTTGTCATTATGGAGGGCTCCGGGGCTACATTCGCCCCCGTTCACACCGACCGAAAACTGGTGACTGTAGGAGCCGGTCAGCCCCTCGAAAACATCCTCGATTTCCTGGGGCGATACAGGATTTTGATTTCCCAGCTCGCCGTAGTTACTATGTGCGAACCTCCGATGGCCGGTTCGGCCAAAGTCGATAAAATCGCCGAGGGAATCCAACGGATCAATCCACAATGCGACGTAGCATTGACGGTTTTCCGTCCTGAACCCTTGGGGGATTTGGCAGACAGAAAAGTTTTCGTTGCGACGACCGCTCCGGAAAAGGTTGCTGACAACATAAAAGACTACTTAGAAGACACATACAACTGTACAATAACAGGTTTCAGCACCAATCTTTCAAATCGCAGAGTGCTGCGTGAAGACCTGCGTGATGGGCTCAAAAATGCTGATGTTCTGCTGACCGAAATTAAGGCCGCCTCCATCGATGTCGCCGCGAAGGCCGCGCAGGACGAAGACGTACAAATCATTTTCCTTCATAATAAGCCAGTGCTCACAGGGGGAACTGTCGAGAACCTGACAAATGCCATTGTAGATCTGTGCGCAGAAGCGCAGACAGCCTATGGGGAGTGATTCATGATTGAAGTTCAGAAGGGCGAGAGGAAATTTCCGTTTTCCGAAGGGATTATGGCTAAATCTCTAACCGGCTGCGGGCTTTCGGTGAGTGAAGCCTACGAAATCGTGCGGGAGATTCGGGGCATACTTCAAACCAGGAGAGTGCAAAAAGTATCGTCCGGAAAGCTTAAAGAAATGATCTCCGAAAACCTTCTTCAGCGTGGACATGGCACAGAAGAGCGCTTCTATCGTGTTCGACGGCAAATCAGATATCTCGATGAACCGCTTTTCATTGTTATCGGTGGGGGACCAGGTGTTGGAAAATCAAGCATCTCCTCGGAACTGGGGCACCGACTTGGCATTGATCGCGTGATCGGATCCGACACCGTTCGGGAAATTATGCGCTCCATCATATCTCCCGGACTCATACCAACTCTCCACGAATCGACCTTCAAGGCGGGCGATGTGCTGAAAACTTCACTTGTGACTGATAAACTCATCTATGCTTTCGAGCAACAAACAAGCCTCGTCTGCGAAGGCATAGCCGCCGTCATGCGGCGGGGGGCAAAAGAGGGCCTTCACATGATTCTTAACGGCGTGCATATCGTTCCAGGATTCCTTCGCCCGATCCTGGAAGATAAACTTCGCTACGTTTTCCAATATGTTATTAACGTGCCAGATCCACAACAGCACATACTATATTTCCATCTTCGAGAAGAGAGTGCTCAGCGGGAAGCCGATCGATACGTAAAGCAAATCGACAGGATTCGCCGGCAGCAGGACTACATATTGCGGATGGCGGAGCAAAACGACGTGCCCATCATCGACAACATGGATTTTGAGCGTTCCCTGCGGACAATACTGGAAGATATAATTTCGCAGATTGAAAAGGAGGTAAGTGATGAGTGACGGATCACTTGGATTCTATGATATGAACGTCCCAATAAGGGCTTTCGTTACGAAACGGCTGATCGGAGTTGAATGCGAGAGCTCTGTTCAGGATGCCGCACAGCGTATGGTAGAGTTCAATATAAGCTCGATCGCTGTCATCGAAAACGGGGATATCGTGGGATTATTCACCGATGGGGACATCAAAGAACGAGTTGTTGCAAAAGGGAAGGGGCCCCAGACGTCGGTGTGTGACGTCATGACACGCGATTTGGTCACGTCTGATATCGGAACGCCCGTGAAAGACGTTCTGCGGATCATGGCTGAGAAAAACATTAAACACGTCCTCGTTACTGACAATGAGGAAATTGTAGGCATCATGACGTTCCGGGACCTTATCGATATTCAGCGGCACAGTCTGGAGACATTTATTTCGAGGGAGTGAGATGAAACTGCTGCATATCTCGGACACCCACTTCGGCGATGAAATGGATTTCAACGAAGAAGCCCTCAAAATCGCCGAGCGTGACATTTATGACAGCACGTCCGATCTACTTCTCCACACCGGCGATGTCACGCAGGCGGGGAAACTCGATCAATACGAGTGGGGCCGGGATTTTCTCGAGGGCATCCAGATTCCCAGAGTTGTCATCCCGGGGAACCATGACGTTCGAAGCGGGGGAATTGCACTTTTTGAGAAATACGTGGGCCCGGTGAACGGTGTGGAGGTCCACGGCGAAGCCGTTGTGGTCTACGTTAACAGCGCCATTGCTGACAGCAATGATGGGCGTGTGGGCCAGGTAAAATTCGACATGATGCGGGAAGCTCTTCACAAATATCATGATAAACCCATAAAAATTGTTGCCATTCATCACCACACTATCCCCACGCCCCGGGCCGGGCGCGAGCGGAATATCCTATCAAACGCCGGCGACCTTCTCGATATATTCCTGAGATTTGATGTCGATCTCGTTCTTTCGGGCCACCGGCATTATCCCAATGTCTACCGCGTTGAAGATACCGTATTTGTCAATGCAGGGCCTGTTTCCTGCCGGAAAACGCGCTACGGAGACCTTAACTCCTACAACATCATAGAAATAACTGAGGAGACAGTGAACGTTGAAACCAGGAGGGTCGATGGCAGCTGCAAAATAACAAATTTCCCCCGAGGAAGAAAAAGAACATTCTATGATTTTGGCCCGCGGTTGGGACGCATCGTCCAGATGTCGAATTCATTTATTGCCAATTCCTCCAAATTTCTCGCCGACCATCTGCACAACGCGCTCAACACAATTAATTCTCTCCAACCCGATATTGTCGTGCATTGCGGGGGGATCGTTCGGGAGGGAATAAGCGAAAATTATGAACTCGCTCGGAATTATCTCCCTCTTCTGGAACCACCGATAGTCTATACGCCTGCCGCGCGGGATTTGAACTATCTCGGATATGATTTGTTTCCCGCGCAGCTGGGGCCACTGGAACAAACGTACATAACCGACAATATAATGCTGCGGGGCTTGTGTTCATCTCAATATGACTCCCCCACAGGTGTGATTGGGGATACCCAGCGCAAAGTGCTTTTCAAAAGCCTGGAAACCCGGGAAGAAGACTTTCTCGGCTTGTTTCTTCATCACAACGTAACCCCCATCCCTCACGCCCGAGAAAAAGGGCTGATGGAGGACGCGGGGGATTTGCTGCGAGAAGCTGTGGATTTTGGGATTGACTTGATTCTGACCGGAACATCGTCACATGCCTATGCAGCGAAAATCGGCAATACGGTCATTGCCAACGCCAATTCCATCAGCAGCGTTTACCAGAGAAGCACCTACGGAGCCAGTTTCAATCTGATCGACATCTACGAAAAAGTAATGGCCGTTTTCGAGATAAACAGTCTCTGGGGAACACAAAAAATTTTGGGGATGTGGCCCCGGACCGGGGAGAATCTGAAGAAGCGAAAACCGCCTGATACCCCGCGTTCAGATAAAATTGTGGATGAACTGAATTCTTCCTCTTCTTATAATGTGCACGATTAGTATCTCGTTTGACTCGACTTCCTGGCTGTTGTTTTATGAGCAAATTCATTCCCTCGATCAGCACCCTGCGCGTCTCCATCACCCGCGCGTGCGATATGCATTGTCTGTATTGCCGGAAGAAAGGCCACAATGGCTCGGAAACTTTTAACCGACTCGGGCCCGGCGACGTTCGCGCGTTCACCGAGTTCCTGCAAAACGAGTTCGGCCTTGAGTGTGTCCGCCTGACCGGCGGGGAACCTCTGGTCCGAAACGATATCGTTGAATGGGTCGAGGCTCTGGCCTTGCCGGGAATAGATCTGGCGCTTTCAACCAACGGACAACGGCTGGGCGAACTGGCCAATGAACTCCGGCAGGAGGGGCTGAAACGGGTCAATATCAGCCTTGATGCGCTCGATCCCGATTTGTTTCAACAAATGAGTGGAGGGAACCTCCAGGCAACCTTTAACGGTATTGAGGCTGCACGAGAAGCCGGCCTGATTCCTCTGAAAACCAACACAGTCGTCCTGAGGGGGCTAAACGAAGACCAAATTCTGCCGATTGCGGGATACGCTTTTGAACGTGATATCGAGCCGCGTTTCCTGGAACTGATGGATATAGGTCATGCCCGTTTGCATCACGCAGAGTGGTTCGTAACCGCAAAGGAAATTCTGAAAACGCTCAGATCACGGTATTCCCTCAGCGAAATTGGTCGAGAAGCCGGCCGCACGGCGCGTCGTTATACCACACCTGAAAACAACACCCTCGGCATTATCGCACCCGAGACGCGACCGTTCTGCGCCGATTGCACTCGCCTGCGGCTGTCCGCGCACGGCTTCCTTTTCGGGTGTTTCATGCAGGATACCGGTATCGATATCACAAAATGCTTCCGCAGCACAGGTATTCTGGATCGCGATCAAGCGCGGCAATGCGTGCGGCGTGCCTTCCGCTGTAAGCGAGGTATCGAAGTTCAAAGACGCCACAGAGCCGTCGTCGAAATAGGGGGGTAGAGGTGAACCAAAACTCGAGGCCCGCGATACTCCAGATTTGCGGTTTTAAAAACAGTGGCAAGACCCGACTTATCGAAGAACTCACTGAAAAATTCACTGAACAGGGACTGAGAGTTCTTGCCGTGAAACGGGCCCGCGAATGTCTTAATTTCGACTCCAAAGGGAGAGACACACAACGTCTGTTCGAAGCCGGCGCGGACGTGATCGGATATGACAAATCCCAGCTCTTCCAACGAACGCATAAGCCGCCCCCACTCAAAACCATTCTTTCGCAAGCCGGGGCCTACGATATCGCACTTGTGGAGGGCCATAAAAGCGAAATTTGGCCCAAAATCTGGCTCTTGAAAGAATCGGAAACAAAACCGCCGGACGAGGTGACCGATATCCGCGCAGTGCTGGCCCCCGAAGACGACCGGATAAAATGCGCTTTGGACGTGCTGGAAAATCTCAGTGGGATTGACGGCTGACGCCAATGATTTGCGCGAAGCAAAAACGGTGTGCGCCCCTTTATCTGAAGGAGATAATCCATGCCAGACAAGATCACTGAACCTCCGCGGGAGCTTCCTTTTATTGCCGATGTCGACGTCTGCGTGCTCGGTGGCAGTTGCACCGGAGTCTTTGCGGCCGTGCGGGCGGCGCGCCGGGGAAAGTCGGTGGTGGTTCTCGAAGCCACCAACGGTTTCGGCGGCACTGCCACCAACGGGCTGGTAAATGTCTGGCACTCAGCCTTTGACTCCGAATACGAGCGTGAGATTATCGGCGGGCTGACCACCGAAACCATGGACCGCCTGGATGCGCGCGGCGCGGCCGCACACCTCGATAACAATCCGAACATGGCGTTCCGCTTCAATTCCGCGGAGTTAAAGCTCGAACTGGACAAACTCGTGCGCGAACATGACATAGAGCCTATGCTTCACACGCGGTTCTGCGCTCCGGTTTTGGCGGACGACGGCACCGTTGAGGCCGTGCTCGTGGAGAACAAAGACGGCCGCGCGGCCATCCGGGCGAAGGTATTCGTGGACGCTACCGGGGACGGCGATCTCGTGGCCCGCGCCGGGCTGCCGTTCCGGGTGAGCCCCGAGCTCCAGCCGCCGACGATGTGTGCGTTGATCTGGAACTTCGCCGTGGAAGGACTCGATTTGCAGCAGCTCTATGACCAGCATCATGAGGAATTCGGGCTGGAACCGGACTCCGGCTGGAGCGGGCCGGTGCCGGGCCTGCCCGGAATCACCATGTTCGCGCATACCCACGTCTTCGGCGTTAATTGCGCCGATGCTGCGGAACTGACGGCGGCGGAAATGAAAGGTCGCGCTCAGATCCGGGCCGTCATGGACATGTTGCGCAAATATGGGCCGCAGGGCGACCAGATCGGGCTCGTTGCACTCCCGAGCTACATCGGCATCCGCGAAACACGGCGTTTCGAGGCCGAATACGAATTGACCGAGGACGATGTCCTCAGCGGGCGGCGGTTTGACGACGCCATCGCCCAGGGCAGCTATCGCGTGGACGTGCATCACCCCGAGGGGGGTGGGTTTCTGTTCAAATACCTTGACGGCACCACCCTGGATACCCGTTCGGGTGAACGCGGCCGCTGGCGAGAACCGACCTCCGAGAACCCGACCTTCTATCAGATCCCATATCGCTGCCTCGTGCACCGTGAATTGCGAAACGTCATTATGGCCGGCCGTATGATCGCGGCCGACACCGGCGCCTACGGTGCCATCCGCGTGATGGTCAACCTGAACCAGACCGGCGAAGCCGCGGGCGTCGCCGCCTGCCTGGCCGCCGAACGGGATGTGCACGTGGCCGATGTGAAAGCCGACACGCTCCGCAAAGAACTGCGCGAAGGCGGCAGCATCATCCTGTGACAGGTTTCTGTGAGGGTCTGGAAGGCTGTCGCAGAAACGTGAGATTTTATTCTCTGCTCGAAGGAATGGAGACTCCAGTTCGGTCATGACACTTGATTTTTGGGAGAGAACGGGTAGATTGCCGCGTCGACCAAAGCGCGGGCCCCTCGCAATGGCGCTGTGAGTGTGGACGGGCTGATGTAACGCACGCTAAACGCACATACCCGTAAGATGCAGGTAGTGGTCTCGCGCGAAGGAGGCACGTCGTTTACCCGAATCCATAAATCCAATTGTCACGGACCACCAGCCCGCAAAAACGGGTTGCACGGGCGACAGAAGTAATGTAAACTAAGCATAGACTAACTTTTTATGACGGGAGGGATATGTGATCCGGGTCGGCACGCATGAGGCTAAAACGCATCTGTCCGAGCTCCTGGCGAAAGTCGAGCAGGGCGAAGAAGTGATTATCACCAGATACGATACTCCTGTCGCCCGGCTTGTACCGACCGAACAGGAGATTCGGCCGCCGGTAGAGGAGGTAATCGAGGCCATAAAGCAGTTTCGAAACGGTAAAACCCTCGGTGATGCGTCGTTGCATGAGATGATTGAGGAGGGTCGCAGGTGAGCGATTTCGTCGTTGATAATTCGGTCGTTATGACCTGGGCATTCGAAGATGAAAGCGCAGATTATGCGGATGCGGTCCTGGAATCCCTCGAAATCAGTGAGGCAGTAGTGCCCGCCATCTGGCGCCTGGAAGTGGCCAACGTGCTTGTCTGTGCTGAGCGGATAGGGCGACTTCAGTCGACGGGCACGTTGAAATTCCTGGAACTGATAGGGCAGTTACCGATCGTTTTATGTGAGACACGAACATCAATCCGGAATGTCATCGATATCGCCCGTGAAACGGGTCTGTCCGCTTATGATGCTTCGTATCTCGATTTGGCAATCGCCCGGAACCTTCCGTGGGCGACGCTTGACGCGAAATTGCGCAAGGCAGCTGCGAGTGCTGGAGTGGACTTATGGCTCGAGGGCTGATGGGTTTTGGGGGTATGTCCTGGACCTCACCTTGTGTTAAGAAGAAGATAAGGAAAAAAGCAAGTCGGAGACTTTTTCAGCGGTTCGTTGCGTGGGGAAACACACAAAGTATTGTAGTGGGCCTTCAGCCCACTTTTTTCTCAATGCCCACCTGTACCCCAGGGCTCCGAGGGCCTGCGGCCCCCGTCACCCCGGGCTGTCATATACTGCCCTTTCAGGGCAATGAACGGCAGGGCGCGCTCGGCGATAACCCCTTGCATCTGCGTGGCATCCCGGATATGTGGAGCCCCGGTGGGTGTTGGGAGATCTGTCGACTGATAGTGCGCGTTCTGAACTCCCGCCTGCTTATGTGTCAAGTCACGGAACGCGACAGAAAACAACGAGTCCCTTTGGTCTCTTCCGTCGCT
>JAGXLK010000707.1 GCA_018334735.1 Planctomycetota bacterium
GCCCGCTGTTTGGGCGACGCGGCAATCTCTGCATTGTACCCCCAAATCAAGTGTCATGGACCACCAGGTTCTTTTCGAAAACTCGGTCGTCGGACCGCTCGAATCCAGATCCGGGTTTTCAAACAGAGCCTAACTTCAGGGGACCGGCACGGCCGACAGGATGCGGCGGATCAGGGTGTCGGTATCGACGCCTTCGGCTTCGGCCTCGAAAGTCCGTATAATGCGGTGTCGGAGCACGTCCGGCGCGATGGCTTTGACGTCATCGGGTGTTACGTAATGTCGTCCTTCGATGAGGGCATGGGCACGGGCGGCCATTACAAGGTAAATGGTGGCTCTCGGGGATGCCCCCCATTCGATCAGATGGTCAATTTCGAGTTCAGCCGCGCCGGAAGGGCGTGTCATCTGGATGATCTGCAGCACGTAGTCTTTGAGACGGTCCGTAACGACCAGCTGGTCGGTGATTTTGCGGAGTCTGAGCACCTCGGCAGGCCCAATGATTGGCTCGACGTCGAGCGCCGGTTCGGAGACCGCCATCCGGTCGACGATCTGAAGTTCCTCGGAGGTGTCGGGATAATCGACTTTGAGCTTGAGCAGAAACCGGTCGACCTGCGCTTCGGGCAGAGGGTAGGTGCCTTCCTGTTCGATCGGATTTTCGGTAGCGATAACCAGGAACGGGGCGTCGAGCGGGAAACTCTCGCCGCCGATCGTGACCTGCCGTTCCTGCATGGCTTCCAGGAGCGCGCTCTGGACTTTTGCGGGCGCTCGGTTGATTTCGTCGGCGAGCAGGACATTCGTAAAGATGGGCCCCTGGCGCGTGTAAAATTCACCGGTTTGAGGGTTAAACACTTCCGCCCCAATCAGGTCGCCGGGAAGAAGATCCGGAGTGAACTGGATTCGCTGGAAGTCGGCGTCGAGCACACCCGCCAGCGTGGTGGCGCAGAGGGTCTTTGCCAGGCCGGGTACGCCTTCCACCAGCACGTGTCCTCCGCAGAGCAGAGCGCTCAGCATCCCGTCCAGCAGCGGTTCCTGTCCGACGATGACCCTGTGGATTTCGTTCTTAAGCGCACTGATCGCTTCCCCGGCTTGCGCCACGTCTTGTTTAAGCTCAGGATCTGCTTTCTGTTCGGTTGTTTCCGAATCCAGTTTTCCACCCTCCTTGTTTGATCGGCGCGCAAACTATCTCTAAGTATAGAGTTCCGGAGGAATTTTTCAAAGTGTTGGCAGGTGCGGGACATTTACGCTATGGGTCGTTTCGCAGCTTGACGGCTCGGAATTTGACTTGAATTAGCATCGTTTTTCGAATGGGGCCTCGGACAAATCTTTGAATTGCTTGAATCAGCCGACATCCGACAATCCATCCGCTAAAACTGTCAGCTCAAACGGTGCCAGCCGCATCTCATCCGTGGCGGAATCCTGCTTTTCCACCTTCCATACCGGGAGGTGGTTCTCCCGGGGGAGCGGTTCGGGGTGGATGCGGTGGCGTGTGGGGGGCACCGGCAGAGCGCTGTCGATGGCGACCTTCACGGGCTCCCGTTTTCTGTTCAAAAGCCCAATCACCGCCTCCTCGTCCCGCTGGCCCGCAAGAACTTGCACATTGTTACTGTCCCGATCGCACTGAACAAACTGCGTTCCCGGTCGAAATGCGCGGCACAGCAGGGCAAAATAATGGTAACAGGGGCGGGGCTGCCAGTCCTCCCATTTGTAACGCCATAACCCGAACCGCATTGGATTGCCCTTCTTGTTGCCGAGGTAAATCATGTCGTGCGAGCACCAGAGACACAGACCATCGATACCCGCTCCGGCGGCCGATAGGATGATGTCGCTGGTCTGGACGGCGCTCCGCAGTGAGCCGAGAAGGTCCGATCCGCCCGGCCCAAGACCCGGAAAATGGCTTCCAAAACCGGGACCGGAGTTGTTGAATTCCCAGAGCATCAAAGGTGAGTTCTGGCCGACAATCTCCCGAAGAAGTTCGGCTTCACGCACGATCCCCGGGTAAGCCCATTCCTCTTTGTCGCCGTGGAGAGTCGAATCTTCGGGGCTGTAATTATGGTAACCGTAGACGACGTCCAGATCACTGAATGCTTCAGCGGCAAGGTTCATGCGTTCCAGACGAAAAGGGTGTCCCCAGACGGTATCGGCAACGATGAGTTTTAACGGGCCGTCGAGTTTCTGTTCCCGGAGCATCTGCGCCGCGTGGCGGTTCAGTTGAACGTAATCGTCCCATCTCAGTTCGGTCGATTCAAAACGTTCCTGCAGCACTTTCCGGGCGAGGGAGGTATCCTGCGGATAAAAAGTGTCGGGTTCGTTGTAGAGCGTGAGCCAGCGGATTGTTTTGAGCCCTCTTTCGTGGAGGTGCCGTATCAGGACCAGCATGGCTTCAACCAGTTTCAGGGTTTCTTCGTGTTCGCCCGGAAACGGCCGGAACAGCACCAGATTTATCCTGGTGCCGAGCGAATCCAGAAGCCGGAGCTGCCGCAGAAGATTTTTGAGTTCAGCGGTTTCCCAGTCGAAGGTTTTTCCGTCGAGGGATGGATTGAACCATTCCACCGCGACGAATATCCGGGCGATGGCGGGGCGGATGGCGCGGATTCGTTCTTCGATCAGCTCCAAGTCGCTTTCTTCAACGCCCGCCTGGCGATTCGTTTCATCGTACACGAACGGGTCGGCCTGGAAACCCAGACCATGGAAACGCCGGTCGGAAATTGGCTTGTCGTAGGTGGTAATGTTCATTTTGAAACTGTGCTTTAGAAGAAATGGAA
>JAGXLK010000708.1 GCA_018334735.1 Planctomycetota bacterium
GAGAAAGGAGATATTTGAAAGTCAGTGGGAGTGGTTGTTCCGGAGGGATGTCGCCTTCGACCCATTCGCGGGGGATATTTCCTTCGGGGTGGAACCGGAGCGTGCCCCAGCATGCGGTGGATTGATACGGGAATCCGCCTTTTGACATTACGTTCCATGCCCAGGCCGAACCGCCGGCGGTCTTCAGTCCGTCCGGGCGGCTCCAGAAGACGGCCATGGCTGCGGCAAGGGTGTCTTTTGCTTTCGGGACTCGTTTCATCTGGAAGGTTTTCCAGGGGATACGATATTCGAAAGTATAACTCAGGTCATCCTGGCCCTTTTTGAAAGCTGCATCGAAATGTTCGGAGGGAATATGGCCGTTTTTGTGCAAATCGGGCCGGAGTGCTTTGCCAAAACCCATCCCCTGGAACATCGCCAGGGAGGGTTGTTTGCGGTCGGTGAAATACCAGAGCATCATCGTGGCGACCGGCGAGGTGTGTTTATGCTCTTTTTTGAAGCTGCTGTATTTAAGCGGCTGTTTTTCGTCCGGATCCAGGCTGAAGAAAATCTGGCAGACATCTGCGTCCCACGCGCGGGATGGTTTTGTGAGGGGATCGTGCCGGTTCATCATCGGGGAATTGTCTCGAACTCTGCCACCGATATACAGTGCTTTATCGTCGTACATCATGGCGATATTGGCGCTGCGCGTTTCGCGCGTTTGCGGGGCGACGTATAAGGGGACGTGTCCGGAGAAATCCCAGTCTTTGAGCGAGCCGTCGATTTCTACCGTCTCGGGGGCCGGGACGACGTAGAGTTCCTTATTATGTCCCATTCCGCCTCCGCCGAGGACCGCGCCCGAGAGCAGGAGGGCGATTGCGACGACAAGGATAGGAAGGAGGGAAGATTTTGCGAGCGGGGTGGTTTTCGAAAAGGTCTGGGCAGCTGTCATGAAAGAGCTGAAGAGATTTCTCACGTTCTGATCCTCATTCGCGAAAGGAGCACGGACAGTTCTATTTTCAGAAGACAATCACGACCGGTCCCCCCGTAATTTTCGGCGTATCAATCCGGAATAGCGGTGCCGCGCAGGGCGCTTTCGGCGGAGGCGTCTTTGAAATAGTACCAGGTGCTGTCAGCGCGCCGCCAGTAATGTCCGGCGCAGGTATGAAGGTCGCAGAGGCCCAGATAGCCGTCGTTCTGGCTGCGGGTGGTATAGGGCGGTTCAAAGACCCAGTCGGGCGCCGGCACGCGCATCTTCCAGGGGCACGCTCCCGGGGACCAACCCTCTTCGGTGGTCCATCCCTTACGCCATTCCACGCGTCCGTCCGGGTAAGCGGCATTCCCGCCGGCGGCTTCTCCTCTGCCGTTGTCGTAATGATTGATCTGGTGCGCCCAGGCGTACGGGCTGTGGCTCGGCTGATCTCCCTCGTGCCACGGGGCAAGGACATAATCGACAAAAAGAGGGGCTTCATTGTGGTGACGCGAAAGGTGCACGATATAACGACCGCCGTCGTACTGGCCGCTCAATCCCGTCCCGTCGTACGACGACCATCCGCTGTTCCAGAGTTTTTGTTCGAGGTAGCGGTTATCATTTGTGTATCGCGCGGTGTCCCGGCTGGGGCACCGCATCATTTCGCGATCGGCAAGATACCCGTAGTCCTCGTCCCAGAGCGAATTCATACTGGGCACGCTCGCGACGGCGGTATTCCAGCGGCCTTTCCAGCGTCCATTCCGCCCGGGCGTCTGATCGTCATGATCGAGGGCGAACATTATTGTTCCCTGTGTCATTTGTCGGAGCTGGCCGATACATTTGATTCGGCGTGCTTGCTCTCGTGCGTTTTCCAGCGCGGGCATGAGCATAGCGGCCAGGATGGCGATGATTGCGATGACCACCAGCAATTCGATAAGCGTGAAACCTGCGTCTTCACGCTTCCTCATTGTTCTGAGCCTGTCGAAGGGCAGCTCAGTGAGGGTGACCCCCGGTATTTTTTGGGAATCTGAGGGTCTCATTTTTCAGGTCCTTCAGGAGAATTTGACCGAAAGCCCCAACCACGATTGCGGGTTTAATTTCACATAGACAAAATTACTACTAATTTATTATAGAGGAAAGTTATGCTTTGTCAAGTTTTCCGGCCGTTTCCTGGCGCCTGTGAGGGATTATTGTGCCGGAGAGTTATTTCGGTTCGATTTCCGGTGGCATAATCCGGGCCCGAACTTCTTCGGGGGAGAGGGCGGACATTTGCGTTCGTGCTTGAACGCGGGTTGGCAACCCGTGGAGTTCGATGAATCCGACGGCCGCATCGTGCGCGAACTGATCGCCTTCGTCATACGTGGCCAGAGCTTTGCTGTAGAGGGAGAAGGGGCTCTTAAGGCCGACTTTCGTCGCCTGTCCCCGGTAAAGTCTCATGCGCACGGTCCCGGAAACGGCCCGCTGACTCGACAGCACGTAGGCCAGCAGGTCCTGATGGAACGCGCTGAACCACAGTCCGTCGTAGACAATATCGGCATACTGTTGGGATACGGATTCTTTAAATCGTAAGGCGGGGCGCGTGAGTGCAATGCTTTCCAGAGCGCGATGAGCCTTATGCAGGACGATGGCGGCGGGGGCTTCGTAAATCTCCCGGCTTTTGATTCCGACGAGCCGATTCTCCACGTGATCGATCCGGCCAACCCCATGTTCGCCGGCTATCCGATTCAGTTTCTCGATAAGGGTTTTCCCGCTCATCGTTTCTCCATCGACAGCAACGGGAACGCCCTGTTCAAATTCGATTTCCACGTAAC
>JAGXLK010000709.1 GCA_018334735.1 Planctomycetota bacterium
GGAGGGCTGATGGCCTGTATCGGCTGCCAGCAACGAAGACCGCATTCTATGTTGGGGACGATGTTCCGGAAATCGCCAGCAATCTAAGCGAGGAATGGACGGTTTTCAACGCGCATGAAGTGACAATCGGTAAGATGACGGAAGCATTTGATCTCACGTTGCTCAATCCTACTTTGCTGGGCGGGTTGTTTTTGGGGGCCATGATGGCGTTTGTCTTCTGTGGTCTGACGATGCGAGCGGTGGGGCGATCGGCGGGGGAGATGGTGGCTGAGACACGCCGTCAATTTAAAAAATTGCGTCAGAAACTAGTTTCGGACGGAATGAGCGAAGAAGAAGCGCGCGATCCTGACAACTGGCCGGAACGAGTTGAAGTGGAGGGTGAGTCGATACCGAATTACACCGATTGCGTGAAGATTGCCACGAAAGGCGCTCAAAAAGAAATGGTTGTGCCGTCATTGCTGGCGATCATTGTGCCGGTTGCCGTCGGTCTGGTTCTGGGCGTTTCCGGCGTTGTCGGTCTCCTGGCTGGAGCGCTTGTAACCGGTCTCAGCCTGGCATGTCTGCTGAACAATGGAGGCGGCACATGGGACAACGCGAAGAAGTGGATTGAGAAGGGAAATTTAGGCGGCAAAGGGTCCGACGCGCACAAAGCCAGCGTCGTCGGCGATACCGTGGGAGATCCGTTCAAGGATACTTCCGGACCCAGCCTGAATATTCTCATCAAGTTGATGGCGATGGTATCAGTAGCATTTGCAGGATTTGTGGTTGCGCTTTCGCCCGCCATCCAGAAGCTTTTGCACCTGGGAGGATAGTGAGTTGACCGATTCTGACGCGGAGGAGTTGTCTCGGCGTTGTGCGCACGCTCTGGATGAGAAACAAGCGGACCGTATACTGTTACTGCACGTCCGGGAATTGACAACCATCTGCGATTACTTTTTAATCGCAACCGGACGAAATGCTCGCCATTTGAAGGCTCTGGCGCGCGAGCTGGAAGGCATCGTTGACCGGGCGGGCCGAGAGATCTATGGCGAGGAGGGGACTGCGGAAAGTGGTTGGATTCTGCTGGATCTTGGCGAGGTGGTTGTCCATCTGTTCGATCCAGAAAGGCGGGAAATCTACAATTTGGAACTCCTATGGGGCGACGCGGAAAGACTGGAGTGGTCGGAGGTTTCTTCGGGACCGGGTTAGGTAGAACAACCGACTTTTGCGGCAAAACAAAAACGCATCCGCGCGGATGCGTTTTTGTTTTGAACTATGATGTTTTGATCGGTTACGGGGCCGGCTCAAACCCCAGTCGTTCGCGGATTGTCGCCGTTCCCTTCAGGCCCGGTTTGAGGTCGAGGGCATCCTGAAAAACATCTGTGGCCGTTTCTTCATCGCCCATTTTCAGGTGGACTTCCGCGATTTTCTTCAGGATGAACGCTTTCTCGCTCCGATCGACATCGAACTGAAGGATTCGCTCGTAGAAATGGATTTCTTCTTGAGGACTTTTCGCCTCACGGGGAAGTTTCCGACTGTATAGCTTTTTGAGCCGGACTTCCACTTCTTCGACGAAGTAACGATGTCGCGGTGGTTCTTTTTCACGTTCGTAAAGCTCTTCGTAGAATTTCGTGGCTTCCCGGTTCCGCTCAGCAGCCTCCAGATGCTCAGCGAGCAAAAACAGGCAGTCGAGGTAATCGCGCGTATCGAGGTGTTCGTCCAGGTCACATACCCCTTCAACGAAAAGCTGGTCATATATTTCCAGAGCTTCCGATCGTTCTCCGTCAAGGAGATGGCCGAACATCTTTTTGACCTGAGATTCTTCAGTGCGTTCTTTGATAGCGACCGCCGTTTGCTCGTAATCAGGCGTTGCCTGAAGGAGCACATCGTAACGAGCTCGCTCTCGTTCGTTGCTCAGCACACGGTAGGCATTCATCACCTCTTTGAGGCGCTTTGTAGCTTTTTCCTTGGAATCTTTACGGTTTGTGTCGGGATGATAACGTTTTGCGAGCTCCCGAAAAGCGCATTTGATGTCAGCCTGGGAGGCGTCCTGGTCTATGTTCAAAACTTCGTAATAGCTTTTTTGTTCAGTTGCCATTTTGTGTTATTGCTATTGGAGAACGTCTTGAGATGAGACTCTTTTCCCTTTAATGAGTCGCCATGGGATCTCGGTATCTTGTTAACCGAGAGAGGAACCAAACTCAATCTTCTACACGAACAGAAACGTTTGACAATCTATTGCTTACCTGTAGTTCCCGATACTGGGATAAACACTCTTAAAGCAGAATGTTATCATAACAAAAAAAGGGCGGTTCGTCAATACTTAAAATTCCTGACTCTCACATGACAGTGCTGCCGTCTGCTTCATAAAGCTTTATAAGGCAAGGCCTTATGCGGAAGTTATCCCCCGGATCAAAACCCCGGCCGCGACCAATTTTTCCCTCCGCAAGCCCGGTATAAATATACCCTGTCCGCAGCCTTTCCAGGCACCTTAAAATCTTGGCTTTTGGAGGCTATATCCTATATTACCGATTCTGCGCGGGGCAAAATACTCTGTGTTTTCACCGGTGCTTATTCCAGCCCCATCTCCATGAGGTTTCGGTAACTTATCTCAAGCGATTCAAAAGGATCGCGGCCGTAGCAATTATCCTGTTCGACCATGGCATACACAACCCCTCCTTCTTCGGAGGCTTCAATGATACCATCCCAATTGAGATTGCCTTCGCCAATTTCAGCGAAACGCACTTCACGCTCTTTTGTGACGATCATGTCTTTGAA
>JAGXLK010000710.1 GCA_018334735.1 Planctomycetota bacterium
GGCACGGTCGGCGAAATCAGGCAACTGGAAGAACAAAACGCACTGAGCCTTAACAATCGGAACCATTACGTGGGTTCAGGTGGTGTAGGATACACAACTGAGTTGCCGCAAGAAGATTTCGACGAAGAGCATATCCGTCCGATGGATATGTGGGGGTTCGCTACCGCGCAAATTTTCTCCGAGGTCTCGCCCGGGATGCATGTAGAATTCGCGCTCAAGCACGAGGTGCGCCTGCTCGAGCTTTGTGGGCTTAACTGCTACGGATGCTGTGAGCCACTGCACAATAAACTCGACATGGTCAAATCAATCCCCAATATACGCCGGATTTCCATCAGCCCCTGGGCCGATATCGAACAGAGCGCCGAGGAACTGGGCGCCGATTACATATTTTCCTGGAAACCAAACCCCGCGGTGCTGGCGGCCGAAAACTGGAATCCCGAGGCCGTCCGCTCAATGACAAAAGATTTCCTTGAAAAAACCCGGGGATGTGTGACCGAAATCATCATGAAGGATACTCACACGTGCCGGGACGAGCCCGAAAGAATGTGGGAATGGACTCGCATAACGCGCGAACTTGCGGAAGATTACGCTCTGTAATGACAGGATTCACAGACCATGCCGAACGTTCTGCTTCTGATGTCCGACGAACACAACCCGTTCTACAGCAGCGTCGCGGCCCACAACCAGGCCCGCACGCCGAACATGGAGCGCCTGGCCGAGTCGGGGACGTTTTTCCGCAACGCCTATTGTCCTTCGCCGCTGTGTATGCCGAGTCGGTCGGCGTTTATGGCCGGACGGCGGGTGCATGAGGTCCAGGCCTACAGCAATTGCAATGCGCTGGTCCCCGATCACTGGGCCTCATACGGGCAAGTACTTGCGGACCAGGGCGTTCATACGGCCTATATCGGCAAGACCGATGTCTACGCTCCCGGGGAGGAACTGGGTTTTTCGGAGATGATGATGCCTGGAGACCGCGGTTATCCAGGAGATACAAACCATCGTCGCACACCGGTGAGTATCCGGAAAGGGTCGGCGGGCCGGGCCGACGGATACGGAACGGACGAAAATGCAGGTCAGGGAGACGTGAAGTGTGTGGACCGGGCTATTCAGTGGCTCCAGAACACGGCACCGAAGCTCGACAAACCGTGGACGCTGACGGTCAACGTGACGAATCCGCATTTCGCGCACATTGCGCCCCCCGAATTCTGGGCACTCTACGATGAGGGAGATCTACCGGACCATGGTTTCGAATGCGCGGGCGCCCGACATCCGTATGCCCGGGATCTGCAGGCCCATTTTGAGACCAAGCAGTTTTTCGACGAGCAGATTCGCGGTCTGCGGAAGGGCTATCGCGCCTGCGTGAGTTTTGTCGATTATCAGCTGGGCCGGTTGGTCGATGCTCTGGAGGCTGAGGGTCTCAGCGAGGAAACCGATCTGATTTACGCGTCGGATCACGGCGAAATGCTGGGGAAATTCGGGATGTGGTGGAAATGCAGTCTCTACGAAGATTCCGTGCGGGTTCCATGCGTGGCGGCCGGGCCGAGTTTTGATGCCGGCGAAGTTGTCGAGACGCCTGTCGATTTGCTCGATGTCCAGGCGACTCTGTTCGATTTGGTCGATCGGGACCGACCGGACGAGTGGGTAGGGGAGCCACTGAGGGATATTCCGGCGGATGACCGACAGCGGATTGTATTTTCGGAATATCACGGTCACGGCACGCGGGCGAGCGCGTATGTGATTCGCCGGGGGAAATGGAAATACATCCATTACGTCGCAGCCGTAAACCAGCTTTTCGATCTCGAACATGACCCGGATGAGCTTGAGAACCTCTGTGAAACGGAGGCCGAAGTTGCGGGTGAGCTGGAAGCGGAACTGCGATCGATCTGCTCGCCGGAGGAAGAGGACCGCCGGGCCGAAGAACTGATCGAGCAGCAGCTGGCGGCCGTGGGCAACGGATGAAACGGCAAAAATGGGAAGTGACAGAAGGGGTAACGGGTAGTTTGTATGACTCTGGGCGTACAGACGCAGATGACAGGGGCGGGCTCAGGCCGGCAAATCCCGGGAATATTTCTCCATCGCGTCCATCAGGGCTTCGGCGTTCTCCAGAGGAACACCCGGATACATCCCATGGCTCAACATTAATCCGCCGTCGGGAGAACCTAACTTTTCGACGGCGTTGCGGATATGTTCATCGATCTCGCTGGGCGAGCCAAAACGAACAATCTTCTGGCGGTCGATGTCGAGGTCAATGCAAACGCGACCTTTCAAATTTTCCTACATCCAATCAATACCGTTGACGAGATCCTGGAGATTGATGACTTCAACGCCGACGTCAATGATGTCTTCGCAGAGCTCGCGGATATCGCCATCGGAATGCATATGAATAACACAGCCAGCTTCCTTCGCGGGCGCCACGAGACGTCGGTAGGTTGGCTTGATGTATTTGCGGAACTGATCAGGACTGAGCATCGGGCCTTTTTGCATGCCGAGATCCTCAGGATACCCCATCCACTCGACCCCGGCGTCCACATAGCGCTGCACAAGGCCAAGATTAAAAGTTTCGACCAACTCAACTAGTTCCGAAAGCCGCGGGTGCTGATCCACCATATCGAACAGCAGATTTTCGTAGCCTCTTAGATAAAGCAGAGTCAGGAAGGTGTGCCCATGCCGGAGACCACCCCTGGCGAGACGGTTATTTTCCCTGGCGTTCTTGAGGTTTTCACGTATTTTATCCCAGTCGATGGGGCCCCAGCCAT
>JAGXLK010000711.1 GCA_018334735.1 Planctomycetota bacterium
GGGCGTCTTCTTGCTATCTCGGGGAAATCGGTGGTGAGGTTTAAGGGAGGTGTTGGCTGGGCCGAAGGGACCTGTTTCGTACCCGATACTGAGATACTTATCAGCGACTCACTGGTCCGGCCTTTTGATCTGGCTATCGGACCGAATAAGCAAATATACGTCACAGATGGAGGAACTCATCAGGTTAAGGTTTTCTCACCGGATGGCAATAAAGTCCGTTCCATCGGCAAACCCGGGGGATCCCAGTTGGGCAGATACGATCCAGAACGCATGCATAATCCGCGCGGGATTGCGATCACCAGAGGTGGCGCTCTGTGGGTTGCTGAATATAGCACATCACCGAGACGTATTAGTGTTTGGCGGACCGATGGCCGTTACGAAAAAGCTTTTTATGGCGGGCCACAATGGGATTCTCAAGGTAGTGTTGATCTTGTCGATAGGTCAATATCCCACTATGCAGAAGGCGATCTCGGTATGCAATTCAGGCTCGATTTGGGAAACGGCACAGCCGATTTAGAGACAATCTACCGACGCTCTGGATTTCTTGGGCGGGCTCCGCATGTCCCCATATACGTTCAGGGACGAAAATATATGGCAAATAGATATGATGTGCATGAGAGTGGCGTAGATGAACCTCTCGGTATATGGCTATGGCGCGATGATCGCGTCATTCCTGTCGCGGCCGTCGGTCACACAAGCCAATGCAAAGATTTTGAGCCGTTTTCGCAGGTGTTGGGGAAGAACCCGAAAAGTCTTTTTATATGGTCTGATCTCAATGGGAACGGAAATGCCGAGTCGGAAGAGTTTTCTTTCAAGAAACTTGAACCCTGCAGGCTCTACATAGGGTCAGATTTGACCATTTATACGTCTGATTCTTACCGTTTGCATCCCGGTCAATACACTGCAGGTGGTGTCCCGGTTTATGATGCTGATGAAGCACAGAGAGTAACCTCTGTTTGTGATGGTTTTGCGGGGTTTGGCCAGGGCGTAACGTTTCCCGGAGCTGATGGATCGGTCATCGTTACCGGTGCGCCAATAAGAGGCTATAAATCGGGGAAGCAACTCTGGTGGTACCCGAACCAATGGGTGGGTGCCAACCTGGCAAAAAAAGTTCCTCATACGTCTCGCCGAGGGCAGCTTAATGCTGCGGTAAGACTATTGGGGCAGCCCTTTTACCCCCATTCTCTAAAAAAAATGGGCGTGTGGGGAATTGCCAGCTACAACGGACCATGTTACCTGTTCACCACAGACGGGTTGTTCATCGGCGAGTTGCTTGGAGATGGGCGGGAAGAAGATATTACCTCACCCGGGTGCCGTCAGGGGGATTCGATTAAAAACATGAGCATGGGCGTTGATACACCGGCTATTTCTCTTACCCATACAGCGGACGATCAGACTTATCTGGTCGCCGGTAAAAGCCACCATAGCATTGCCCGGATAACAAATCTCGCATCAATCAGACGGATCAAGCCTTTTGCAATTGAACTGGTCCCGAGTGATCTGGCGAAAGTTCTGGAGTATTTTAAGAACACCGGGGCGGAACAGGCTGAACCCTATTTAATGAGCGGGTTCAAGGTGACGGACAACGTCCGGGAAAAACTTGCTCAGTACCGAATCCTTTACGAAAGCGAACGAATCAAACGGAAAGGGCGACTTTCTTTGCAGGTATCGGCTCTGGATCGAGCCCCAATTCTGGACGGTCGGTTCGGGGGATGGCGAAAAGCCGACTGGGTACATATTGACAAGCACACCCGGGCCGCGGTCGGTTTTTTTGAGTCTCGCCTTTACGTTGCCCTCCAGACCAAACATGATAAACTTCTCATGAACAATGCGGAGGATCCAAAGCAGATTTTTGCATGCGGCGGCGCTCTGGAACTGCTTGTCGGGAGCAACCCTGATGCTGACCCGGCAAGACAAAAACCGGTGGCCGGGGATAAACGACTTGTCGTGACCCGGATTGACGGAAAGGTTTGCGCGGTTCTCTATCAACCTGTGTCCCCCGACGAGAAAAAGCCTCACACGTTCAAATCCAGGGATTCCAAAATTCACTTTGATCTCGTCAAAGAATGTACGGTGGACATAACTATCGGACAGCGCCCCCGCCATTATGAGATGTCCGTTCCTCTTAAATTGCTTGGTATCAAGCCGAAGAACGGGCTCGTTCTGCGGGGAGATTTGGGTATTATTAAAGGCAGAGAGGGATCATGTGTTTGGCGGAAGTGCTGGAATAATCAGGCGACCTCGTGCGGGGTTGGGTTGAAATATGAGGTGAAGATGTACCCACAATTTTGGGGTGAGTGGCATTTTCCCAAAGGAGATTGAACGCTTTCGCCCGTTTAATCTATGCCATCCCCGGGCTCCGAAAGTACAAAAAAGGCCGGGAAATTTACCCCGGCCTTTTCTCTATTTCAGTCTGTTCCTCTGGGGCAACGCTCGCGTCAACGCATGGTTTCGTCAAACGTGCCAGAAGGTTCGTGCAGGCCCAGAACCCAATCAACGTCGTCAACAATGTGATCAAGATCTGTCTCAATCACGTACCTGCGTCTGCGTTGTCTCTGGGCGCTGAATGCGTTACAACCACAGACAAACAAAATGGCTAAAACACCCATCAAACAAATGATTCGTGCTGCCCAGGAGTTCTTCATGCTTATTGTATCCTCCGCAAAAACTTAAATCCATTCTTGTAGGAAATATACTACTTTGGTGTGCTGATGTCAAACAAATTAGATGCAGTTTCGAACAATTCCCTTTTCT
>JAGXLK010000712.1 GCA_018334735.1 Planctomycetota bacterium
GTTGCTCGACTCATGCGAGTACGATGGCTGGCTGCCGACCGGCTCACGCACCGTTTACTGCGTCCGTTTCAAAGGGCCGAAACGCCTTGTCTACTGCCTGTGGACGGTGCGTGGAAGACGGAGCATAAATCTGGAAGTAACGCCGGATACCGAGCTGACAATTCTTGATGAGAACAGCAATGAGATTCCGGATCCCCCCCTTCTAACCCCCACGCCCATATGGATTATCGCAAGGGGAGGCGAAATCAAAAGCGCCCGGGTGAACCCGGCAGGAAAAACAGGAGGAACGCCCGCCTCCAGCGGGAAGCCATCTCCGCATCGTATACCGCTCGAAAATTTTGAAAACTTCCACTGGACCTCCAGCTCCAAACCCTACCCGCGCTTTGCGGAGAACCACTGGGATGTGCGTCGATATCCCGCCACAATGGATTCGGAGACGGCCATCTCAAGCCAGCGTGCCGGCTCGAAAGTCTGGCGCCTGACGCTTGCTGAAGCACCCAAAAACAAGCCCTTCGTCGGCTGGTACCAGGTCTTCACCCCGCCGAAACCAATCCTCATCCCGGGCAGGGCAGAGGCTCTTGGTATATGGGCGAACGGCAACTCGGGCTGGGGACGGATCGTCTATGAAGTGGTCGACGCAAAGGGCGAAACTTACCTGAGCTGCGGCACAAAGGATGCATGGAACTGCGACGATGTGCATTCCTGGTCATACTTCAATTTCGACGGCTGGCGCTACATGGAATTTCCGCTCCCCTGCAACGAACCCGGCGACAATTACCGCGGTGCAGATTACGTGTGGTGGGGGCATGATGGCGAAGGAATCGTTGACCTGCCGCTGAAATTATCCAAAATCATCATCGAAATGCCCACGCACCAGATCTACGTCGATCAGGTGCTGCCGGTTGACAATCTGAAAATTGAGTTGGACGACCTGATTGCCGTGTATGGTAGCGCGAAGATGATGACCGAGGCACCCATTAAGATTCAGCGGGCAGCTGCCAGAACTCAAAAAATTGAAGCGCGAGGCACGATCCTGTCCAACCCGCTCGAAGATTTGAAAAAGAATGGCATTGGCAAGCCCACAAAAATCGTAAAACTCTACCCGCCCGAGGAACGACACGATGGAACGCGCGTCCACGTGTCCATTGAACCCGTTGGTGGCGCGAAACAATACCAGGTCTGGGTCTCAGCCTATCCGGACGGACGCGGCGCACAGATACTGGCGCGCACGAAGGACACCGAGCCGCTTGTCAGACGCCTGCGCCCAAGCGTGCCGTTCTATTTCTTCGTGACTTACAAGGATGCCAAAGGGAAGATCTCCAAACCTTCACCCGTTCGCAAGACTGTGCTCAAAGACGAATTCCCCATGAAATAGCCACCTGGTTTTTCCGTGTTACTGCTGGCCCGGATTTTTTGGCATAGAAGCGCTTTCAACGGTATCCAGAAAACAAGAGTCCTGCGATTTGCAATAGTCGGCTCATTTTATCCGTAAAATCCGAGCCAGTAGTGTATGACAATTGAATCTATGAGTCAGGCGCAATGACCATATAGCAGTTCAAAATGTCATTGCGAGTGGGCGGAGGCTTCGCGGCAATCTCGCTGTTTGGTGGCGTCGTCCGCCCCCGTTTCCGCGAAAATCAAAATTCTTGAACCACTGGTTTCGATTCAGTCGTGCTGTCGTGGTCCGAGCATACAAAAACCGGAAACTCAAATCAGCTAATCCATCCGGGCGCCGAATCATCAGGAGTGCCGTAGGCGGAAAAAACTTTGTTGATCCCGGCGGCAATATTTTGGCAATCTTCTTCAGTATACCACTGGTTGAGAGAAACCGACACCATGCGGTCGAAAAGATCGTCAGCCACCGGACATTCACCCCGGTCGTAATTCACCTCCCCGCCACGCTCTTTGTAAATCGGGCATTCAAACGGACAATTAACTTCCGTCGGCCCCTTCTTCAATGTTATCGGAAACATGTGCGAGTACTGATGCCAATCCGGACCGGCCTCAGGGCCGCGCATCCCACAGCCAATACCTTCAGCATTGAGGGCCTCAACGATTTTGGCGCCAAGCTCATGAGTTTCGGGATAGAACCGCAGCACATACCCCACTTCCCCGTCAGGATCATTGAGTTTCTGGGGGGTAATCTCCCGGAAACTCTTAAGATCCTTTAGAATACGTCGTTTCACCGTACGAAAACGGTTCACCGCATCGGAGAGTTTCGTCAGCTGGACGGAATCGATAGCAGCCTCCAGTTCCGACATACGATAATTCAGACCCGGAAAAAGCTCTCTCTGATATCGAGGAACCGCAAACCGCTCTGGCCGCCAGAGCCCGCCGCCTTCGGCCAGCTGGTTTGCGCGTTGCCAGACTTCTTTATCATTTGTGATCATCAATCCCCCTTCGCCACCACCAACGATCTTGTACGCTGATATACTGAAACACCCGGCATCGCCGAATGTACCGATGGCTTTGCCGTGAAACTCAGCGCCGCATGATTGAGCACAGTCTTCCACCACTTTCAGATCGTGCTCCTCTGCCACTGCCATCACTGATTCCATATCGCAGACGCTTCCGATCACAGCCGTGGGGGCGATCGCAACGGTCCTCGGCGTAATACAATCCTCAAGTTTTTGCGGATCGATGGACAGCGATTCGTCGACATCGCAAAATACAGGGATCGCCCCGGCAGCGATAACCGCCATAGCCGTGGCCATAAACCCGATCGCCGGGCAGATCACTTCCGTCCCCGGG